>JANOOO010000099.1:0-3143 GCA_031421375.1 Polaromonas sp. | reverse complement strand
CCAGTATGGCGACATGATCGAAATGGGTATTCTGGACCCCACGAAAGTGACCCGTACGGCGCTGCAAAACGCCGCGTCTGTTGCCAGCCTGATGCTGACGACCGAAGCCATGATTGCTGAAGCACCAAAAGACGACGCAGCAGGCGGCGGCATGGGCGGCGGCGGTATGGGCGGCATGGGTGGCATGGGCGGCATGGACATGTAATTTGCCCGGCTCTTCAGGCGGCAACGCCTGTTTGCCACAACAAAACCCCCGACTGGTGCAAACCGGTCGGGGGTTTTTCAATTGGATTGCCCGCTTTACGGCGTACCGAACTTGGTCTCGAACTTGATGCCGATTTTCTGAAGCAAAGGAGTGGGGAGCAGGCCGCCCGCGCAGACGATGACCGCATCGTTGCGGTACACCCGCGTTTCACCTTGCTGGTCAATCTTCACTTCCCTCTCGGAAATATGACTGACCGACGAGTTCAGCAACACCTTCAATCGTCCGGCCGTTTGCTGCTGCTCCAGCATCAATCGGTTCTTTTGTTTGACGCGCGAAAACGAGGCGCTTCGATAGGACAGCTGCACCTTGGTTCCCGGCTGCTCCGACAGTGAAATCGCCGCTTCCAGCGCACTGTCGCCACCTCCGACGACCAGCACCGAGCGCCCGGCGAACTGCTCCGGGTCAATCAGCCGGTAGGTCACCTTGGCCGACTCCTCGCCAGGCACCTCAAGCTTGCGCGGCGTGCCGCGACGGCCCATCGCCAGCAGCACGCTGCGGGCCGTGTAGGTTCCCGCCGAGGTCCGCACGATGAATCCACCCTCATGCGGCTCGACGCCCTGCAGGCATTCGCCGAACGAGATATTGACCCCCTGGTTTTCCACGACATCGAGCCAGAACGCGAGCAGGTCTTCTTTTTTGACCTCACCAAACTTCACCGTGCCGACCAATGCCAGCTTGACGGGCGCAGTCATGGCAACCTTGT
The DNA here is from genome assembly GCA_031421375.1 of Polaromonas sp. Lineage (GTDB taxonomy): Bacteria > Pseudomonadota > Gammaproteobacteria > Burkholderiales > Burkholderiaceae_C > Polaromonas. The sequence continues at coordinate 2,175 of JANOOO010000099.1, read as the reverse complement.
TTCGCGGGTAGTGATAGACCGCGCCACCCAGCGAGTCCTCCTGCTCGATCAGCTTGTAGCGCAGCTTGTGCTGAATCGCCGAGAGACCGGCCGACAGGCCGGCAGGCCCGCAGCCGGCAATAAACACGTCGTAGTCGAAGGAGCCATCGGCACGCTTGCGCAGCGCCTCCATCGCCTGGCGGCCCTGCTCGGCCGCCTTGCGAATCAGCCCCATTCCGCCGAGCTCACCGGCAACAAAAATGCCGGGTACGTTGGTTTCAAACTCCGGTGAGACATCGGGAATGTCGATGCCGCGTTTCTCCGTGCCGAACACCAGCTTGATGGCCTCGACCGGACAGACCGCCATGCAGGCGCCGTGGCCGATGCAGGCGGCTGCGTTGGTGAGCACGGCCTTGCCATGAACGATGCCTAACGCGCCCTCGGGGCAAGCCTTGACGCAGGTGCCCGAGCCGATGCAACGGCCCGCATCGACCACGGGATGCAGCGACGGCGGCTCGTTAAGCCCATCGCGCACGGATTCGCTCAGATCCTGGGAATGGCTAACGTGGATCTTCCGGTGGCGGTAGAGATAGAGGCCGACAAAAACAAGGGCGACGCCCAGATAGAGGTAGAGATAGTCCATTGCAATCGGTGTGGGTAAATCGGGGTGGATGAATCGGTGCGGGTAAAACGCCTGGCAGGCAGCGGCCGAGCAGCCCCAAGCCAAGCCAAGCCACGCCAGTTGGCTTTACTGTTTGACGAGTTCCCGGATTTCCAGCTTGAGCGCGCGGGTGCCCAGGTTGACCGGCTCGGTCTGGCCCGACATATCGCCGATTTGCGGCAATGCCTGGCCGCTCTTGCTGATGCGGGCACTGACGATCACGCTCGGCGCGCCAGAGATTTTGGCGGCGGGCGACATGGCCTGGCTGTCGTCGAGCGTGAACGCAATCGGCAAGTCTTTAACCTGTTTGCGCAAAATCGCCAGTGGCATACCTTTGCCGTCGGGCGTGCGTGCGAGCACAAACACAGTGTCATCGGGGCTGGCCCGACTGGCCAGCGACGCGGCGAGCGTGACGACTCCACTGACCGATGCGGACGGCACGGATGGCACGGACGACACGGACGAAGTGGACGATGCCGCTGAGGTGGACCATGCCGGTGAGGCGAGTGATGCGCGGGGGCTAAGTGATTCAAGTGTTGCGAGTGCCGCCGTTGCGCTGCCCGATGCGCCCTTGTCGGGCGCCGGCTTGCTGGCTGCCGCGGGCGTGGCGGCAGGCAGGCCAGCGAGCTGCCTGGCCTCGACCAGGCTGGTCTGCACCTGCTTGACGTAGCTTGAGTCGGCTGGCCCGATTAGCACCACCTGGTCCCAATACTTCACAGCCCCCGCGTAGTTCTTGGTCTCGAACGCGTGCGCACCGGCCAACGACAAAGCCTTGAGGTTTTTCGGCTCGATCCTGAGGGCTTTCTCGACCCAGGTCATTGGCTCACCAATGAGCGAGCGCTTGTTTTTCACAGCCAGCGAATCGGCGTAGTCGGCCAGCAGCTGGCCGTCATCGGCACGCAGTGTGACGGCCTGACCGTAGGCGTGCAGCGCTTCGGGGTGACGCTCCAGAACGGTGTAGGAGCGCGCCAGCATGGCCCAGCCTTCGGCGTCATCGGGTTGCGCCTTGAGGCGTTGCGCGAGTTTTTCCGTCATCGCTTCGATCTGATCGGCTGAGGTGGGGTGCGGCGCGTCGGCACTGCTGCCAGCTGGCTTGCCAAACTCGCGCACATCAACCTGCGACGCTGCCGAGAGTGCGCCCGCCCACCAATAGCCTGCGCCGGCAACGGCAAGCACCACGGCCCCCAGCACCACCGCCATGCGTGAGGACAGGCGATCGGGCGAGGCGACTTTCACGACCGGACCGACCTCTGCTACGACATCGCCGGTGAGCACCCGTTCCAGCAACTGACGCTCCAGCGGCCCACGCGCCTCGTCATGCTGGGCAGCAGTCAGCGCCCCCGCCGCATGCAATTGCCTGAGCTGGAGGAGCTGGTTCTTCAGGGTGGCGACGGTCGGCGTGCTGCTAGCAGGGGAGCTGGAAGAAGGGAAGGAAAGGGAGGAAGGCTCGACGGGCGGGGTTGGGGAAGTCATGGCTATTCCATTAAAAATTGTGGAGCTTCAGTCGAACGCACGCGGCACTGGCAACGGGTTTG
>JANOOO010000098.1:0-2530 GCA_031421375.1 Polaromonas sp. | reverse complement strand
TGCCACAGCGCTGCCGCCAGAGGCGGGAAATCCCGCATAAGGCGATGCGCTTGCGGGCGCTACAGTAGCGCCGTGCGACCAGGCTGACAGGCCTGGACGCGAGGAGCCGAGGAGACACGAGAGAGCCTGATAATCAAAAATGAAATCCTGAAGAAGCTGTTCACAAAAACAGTTTTTTCCTTAAAGCGCTGGCAACCCCAGCGCTTTTTTCATGGGCTTTCGCGAGAGTGGTTTTTGCTTTTTTGCCTGTGAGTGAGTGCGCGGATGAAAGCTCCCCTCTTACTCCCTCTCCCTATGGGAGAGGGCGGGGGTGAGGGCTCCCCCTTCCTGGTTTTGGAACCCGCGCTCATGCAAACACCCTCACCCCCGCCCTCTCCCGCACGCGGGAGAGGGAGCAAGTCAAGCACGCGCCCGGCGAACTAACGCCCTTTCCCCCAAAGAAGGCGTTTTCCCTGGTGGGAGAAGTCGTCGAGGCAAGCCGACTTATTGACGCGTGTTCGCCGGCGTCGCTGCGGCAACCGGCACCAGCGCAGCGACTGGCGCAGCGCCCGCCAACGTGGCCTGCGGGCTCAAGCCGAGCAACGCTGGCGCTTCGCTGGCCTTGAGTGGCTTGCCTATCGGCGCGGCAGCCGTGCCCTTGCGCACTGCCGCCATGTCCTCGTCGTTGGGGTACTGGCCTAGCAGCGCGTAGTCAAACACGCGCCGCGCAATCGGTGCCGCCACACCCGCACCCCAGCCGGCGTTTTCAACGATCACGGCAAGCGCAATCTTCGGGTTGTCAGCCGGTGCGAACGCCATGTACAGCGCGTGGTCACGCTGGAACTCTTCCATCTTCGAGCCGTTGTATTTTTCTTTCTGGCCAATGGTCACGGCCTGCGCGGTGCCGGTCTTGCCGCCGGACAAGTACCCGGCACCGGCGAACACCCGCGTCGAGGTGCCCTCTTGCGTCACGCCGACCAGCGCACGGCGGATGACGGCGCTGTGCTCGGGCTTGTAGCCGAGGTCTTCAGGCGGCGCCGCTGGCAATGGGCGCAGCTCGTGCGTCAGCGGGTCTTGCGTGCCGATGACCAGTCGCGGCTTGTGCTTGACACCGTTGTTGGCCAGCACGGCAGTGGCCTGCGCCAGTTGCAGCATGGTGAAGGTGTTGTAACCCTGGCCGATGCCCAGCGAGATGGTCTCGCCCGGGTACCACCTCTGCTGGTCAGCGCGCTTGTAGGCTTTTTTCTTCCAGTCCTGGCTGGGCAGCACGCCGCGCACCTCGCCAAAAATATCGATGCCGGTAATTTGCCCAAATCCCAGCGGCTTCATGAAGTCGTGCATCGCATCGACACCCAGCTCGTTGGCCAGCGAGTAGTAGTACACATTGCTCGACTTGACGATGGACTTGTACATATCGACCGGCCCGAGGCTGTGGTCGCCGTGGCTGCGGAAGGTGTGGCCGCCAAAGGTGTAGTTGGCGTTGTCCTGGATCACCGTGCCGGCGGCGCGCTTGCCGGTTTGCAACGCGGCCATCGCCATGAAGGGCTTGTAGGTCGAGCCCGGCGGGTAGGTGCCGCGCAAGGCGCGGTTCAGCAGCGGTTTGTCTAGCGATTCGCTCAATGCAGCCCAGCTTTCGCTGTCGATGCCATCGACGAACAGGTTGGGGTCGAAGGTGGGTTTGCTGACGAAGGCCAGCACCTCGCCAGTGCTCGGGTCGAGTGCGACCAGCGCGCCGCGCCGGTCGCCGAACATCTCTTCCACCAGCTTTTGCAGACGAATGTCGAGCGACAGCATGACGGTGTCGCCGGGCGTGGCGGCCTGGGTCGCCAGCTTGCGCACGGCGCGCCCGCCGGCCGAGGTTTCAACACGCTCGACGCCGGTGATGCCGTGCAGCTTGGCCTCCAGACTTTGCTCGACGCCGAGCTTGCCGATGTAGTCGGTGCCGCGGTAGTTGCCTTCGTTTTCACCGGCATCAATGACTTCTTTCTCGCTCTGGTTGATGCGGCCAATGTAGCCGACGACGTGGCTGCCAAGCTCGCCATGCGGATAACTGCGAAACAGCCGCGCCTTGATATCGACACCCGGAAACCGAAAACGCTGCGCTGCAAAACGCGCGACTTCGGTGTCGGTCAGGCGCGTGCGGATCGGCAGCGACTCGAAGTTTTTCATCTCTTCGCGCAGGCGCTTGAAGCGTTTTTTGTCGCGCGCAGAAATATCAACGACCTGCTCCAGCGCGGTAATCGTCTCTTCAACATTTGCGACGCGGGTTGGCGTGATCTCCAGCGTGTAGGCCGAGTAGTTCGACGCCAGCACGACGCCGTTGCGGTCAAGAATCAGCCCGCGATTGGGCACGATGGGAACGACGGCGGTGCGGTTGCTTTCAGCCTGCTCGCTCAGGTCTTCGTGGCGATAAACCTGCAGGTAAGTCAGCCGCGCAGCCAGCACCGAAAACGCGCCGAGCACGATCAGACTGGCAATTAGTACGCGCGCGCGAAATCGCGAGAGATCGGCTTCGACGTTTCTAAGTTCGGTCATGGCTGGCGTGAAGACG
>JANOOO010000097.1:0-1925 GCA_031421375.1 Polaromonas sp. | reverse complement strand
CGCGCGGCAGGCCGTGGTAGTCCACCAGCACGCCGAGCTTGTGGCTCGGTGCCTGCGGGTACAGCCTGCGCGACACGAGCAGCGTGCAGGCAAACGCGTGCGCTGCGGGTTTGTCGGCCCGAGCCAGTTCGGCCTGCCAGAACCTGGCGTCGAACGCGGCGTTGTGAGCCACCATCGGTGCGCTGCCCACGAAGCGGCTGGCGTCCTGCATCACGCACTCAGCAGCCGGGGCGACGGCGACCATGGCGTTGGTGATGCCTGTCAGGCCGGTGATGAAGGCCGGGATGTGAACGCCGGCGTTCATCAGGCTTAGAAAACGGTCCACCACCTGGCCGCGATCCAGCAGCACGATGGCGATTTCGGTGGCGCGGCTGCCCATTGCGGGCGACAGGCCGGTGGTTTCAAAGTCGATGACGGCGATGAGGCTCATGACAAAGCCGGTACCGGCAACATGGCCCACAGCGGCACGGCCTCGATTCGCTCGGCAAGCTGGTAGCGGTGCAGACCCGGATAGACCACATAGAGCGCATCGAGCCTCAAATCGCACATGGCAATGCGCATGCTGGTGGTGATGCGGGGCGCGTCGGCGCGCTTGAACTCCACGCCAATACGTTGACCGCCTTTGAACATGAGCAGGTCCAGCTCGGCACCCTGGTGAGTGGCCCAGAAGTAAGCTTGATCAGGCCGGGCGATGCGCAGCATCTGTTCAAGGGCAAAGCCCTCCCAGCTTGCACCGCTTTGCGGGTGCGCGAGCAGTTGCGGCAACGTCTGCAGGCCCATCAGCGCGTGCAGCAAGCCGGTGTCGCGAAAGTAGATTTTGGGGGCCTTGACCTGCCGCTTGCCCAGATTCTCGTGCCAGGGCTGAAGCTGGCGAATCATCAGTGTCTGCGTCAAGGTGTCGAGGTAGCGGCGAATGGTGGGCTCGGACACACCCATCGATTGCGCCGTAGGGGCCGCCGACCAGATCTGGCCGTGGTAGTGCGCCAGCATGGCCCAGAAGCGCAACATGGCTGGTGCCGCGATATTGATGCCGAGCTGCGGCAAATCCTGCCTGACATGGTCAGCCACGGCCTGACTGCGCCAAACCAGCGAGTCTTCGTCGCTCGCTGCCAGGTAGGCACGCGGAAAGCCGCCGCGCAGCCACAACCGGTTTGCGACTTCGTCCGATAAAAAACTCTGATTGGCGCTGACTTCCTCCAGATCGAAACCGGCGACGTCAATTGTTTCAACACGCCCGAGCAGCGATTCACCCGCTTGCTGCAGCAGCGCTGGCGACGCACTGCCGAGCAACAAGAACTGGCCGGGCCGGTTGCTACGGTCCATCAGCACCCGCAGCAGTGGGAACAAGCCGGGCCTGAGTTGCACTTCGTCGATGACCACGAGGCCAATCAGCGGCTCCAGCGCCTGCGCCGGGTTCTCCAGCCGCTGGGCATGCGGCGGATATTCAAGGTCAAAGTAGTTAGGCGACTGCCGATTCAGAAACTTCTGCGCCAGCGTGCTCTTGCCCGATTGCCGGGGTCCGCTGAGTACCACGCCGCGTGCCCGGCCAAGCGCTTTGCGAATGGAGAGCTCCAGGCCAGTGCGGGTCAACATCCTGAAATGATAGCACGGCCCCCAGAATTACCATGAAATTCCAACTTCTCAGATTCCTTTTTCATGGTATTTTTAAAGCAGCGAGACCGGCCCTCGAAGCTGTCTGCCGCGCAATTCCACTTGGGCAATAGGCGTTGCGGCGGCGGCCAGCGCCCCACGCAAATCACCTCACCGGTAAAAAACCTCTACCCTGCCCTTGAGCTTGATCAACAGCGGCTGACCCTTGCGGTCGCGCGCTTTTCCCGCAGGCACCTTGACCCAGCCTTCGCTGATGCAGTATTCATCGACGTCGAAACGCTCCTTGTCGCTCAGGCGGATGCCGATTTCATGCT
>JANOOO010000096.1:0-2881 GCA_031421375.1 Polaromonas sp. | reverse complement strand
GCTGGCCGGTGAGCAGGCACTGCGGGTGGCGCAAACCGCGTCGGCGCTGGCGCGCACCTCGCTCGGCGGAGCCTTCTGGCTGGCGCTGCTGCTGCTCGGGATGATTGCGCTGGATGCGCTGCAGCGCCTGCGCTTCGGCGCGGGGCCGCGCGCGGCGATCTTGTTGCTGGCACTGTTGCCTTTGGGTGGCCTGCTGGCCAGTGGCGTGGGTGATGCGCTGTCGATCATGAAGGAATACGCAAGCCGCAGCGATGCCTTCGGCGCGGCCATCGTGCGGCATCTGCAAATTGTGGCGCTGGCGCTGCTGCCAACCCTGCTGATTGGCCTGCCGCTGGGCTGGGCCGCGCGGCAACACGCGCGCGTCGGCGCGGCGCTGTTCCCCGTGCTCAATGTGATCCAGACCATTCCGTCGATTGCCTTGTTCGGCTTGATGATGGCCCCGCTCGCGCTGCTTGCTGCAGCCTGGCCTTGGCTGGGCAAGGCCGGCATCAGTGGCATTGGGCTGGCCCCGGCTGTGATTGCGCTGGTGCTCTACAGCCTGCTGCCGGTGGTGCGCGGCACGCTGGCCGGGCTGGAACAGGTGCCCGGCAGCGTGCGTGATGCGGCGCGCGGTATGGGCATGGACGGCGGGGCGCTGTTCTGGCACGTCGAGGTGCCGCTGGCTGCGCCGGTGGTGCTGGCTGGCGTGCGTACCGCTGCGGTGCAGTCGGTGGGCCTGGCGGCGGTGACGGCGCTGATTGGCGCGGGCGGGCTGGGCGCGATCATGTTCGAGGGCTTGTTCAGCAGTGCCGAAGATCTGGTTGTTTTGGCAGTCGTCCCCATCGTGTTGCTCGGCGTCGCGGTCGATGCGGTGTTTGCGGCACTGATCGGGCTGGCCGAACGCCGGGCATCGGGCGCTGTCAAGGTTAAAGCAGGGCGGCACGCATGATTGAATTTCAGTGCGTGTCGCGCTCGTTTGGCGCTGTCCGTGCGGTTGATGGCGTTGATTTGAAGATCGAGGCGGGCGAGTTCGTGGTGCTGATCGGCGCGTCGGGCTCGGGCAAATCGACGCTGCTCAAAATGATCAACCGCATGGAGAGCCATGACCAGGGCCGGATTCTTTTCGATGGTGAGGAGATCAACAGCTTCAAGCCGCGCGAGCTGCGGCTGCGCATGGGCTATGTGATTCAGTCAGTGGGCCTGTTCCCGCACTGGAGCGTGGCGCGCAACATCGCCGTGGTGCCGCAGATGCTGGGCTGGGAGCGCCCGCGTATTGAGGCGCGTATCAACACCTTGCTCGAATTGTTTGCGCTCGACCCAACGCTGTACCGCGAGCGTTTTCCGCATCAGCTTTCGGGCGGGCAGCAGCAGCGCGTCGGCGTGGCGCGGGCGCTGGCCGGCGACCCGGCTGTGCTGTTAATGGACGAACCCTTCGGCGCGCTCGACCCGCTGATTCGCGCCTCGCTTCAGCAAGAGATTGCACGCGTGCATCAAAGCTCGGGCAAAACCATCGTGATGGTGACGCACGACATCGACGAGGCGCTGCGGCTGGCGACGCGCATCGTGCTGCTTGACCGGGGCCGCATCGTGCAGGTGGCGACGCCGCTGCAATTGCTGGCCGAACCGGCCAATGCGCAGGTTGAAGATTTTGTGGGCCGCAGTGATGTCGGCATCAGGCTGCTGTCGCTGCGCCCGGCTGCCAGCCTGGCGCGCAGTGAGCCGCCCTGCGCCGGGCCGGGCCTGCCGGCCACTGCCACGCTGCGTGAGGTGGTCTCGCATCTGGCTGCACGGCAAAGCGCCTGCGTGAATTTGACTGATGCGGCGGGCGGGCATGCAGGTGTGCTGCATGCGGCGGATGTTTTCAGTCCGAAGGCGCAGCCAGGGACTGCTCCGGCGGTTGCGAACCATGGCTAATGAAAAATCAGGGAACCCTGTCTTGCAGACCGCAGGTCGGGCTGAGCCCGACCTTCTTAGCGCTGTCCAGACCCGCGCAGGCGCGTCTGGAGCCGTAGCGCAAAGCCCCCGCCCCTCCCCGAGGGAGAGGGAGCTAGAAACGCGGCTAAAAACCGTTAAGTTAGCGCACATGCTCTCCCGGGGGGAAAGGGAGTTTGGATCGGCCTCTTCAGTCGGTGGTGTGCTATCTGACAAATTGTTTTGGGCCGCACTGCTGCTGGCGCTGCTGGTACTCGGCCTGCCGCATTCGGAGCCGCTTTTTTCCAGCCTGTTCCCCCAACTGGCGCGGCCCGTGTACACGCAGGAGCCCTTCGCGCATTTGCTGTGGCAGCACGCCTGGCTGGTCGCGGTGTCCAGCCTGGTTGCGGTGGCGGTTGGCACCGTAATCGGCGTTGCCGTGACGCGGCCTGGTGGCGCGGCATTCCGGCCGCTGTTTGAAACCGTCGCGTCAATAGGCCAGACCTTTCCGCCGGTCGCTGTACTGGCCATTGCAGTGCCGCTGGTCGGCTTTGGCGAGCTGCCCGCATTGATTGCGCTGGCGGCATACGGCCTGCTGCCTGTGGTCAACGGCACGCTGGCGGGTTTGCAGTCGGTGCCGCCTGCCGTGCAGCAGGCAGCGACGGGCATGGGTATGTCGGGCTGGCAGCGGCTCTGGCAGGTCGAGCTGCCGCTGGGCTTGCCGGTCTGGCTGGCGGGGGTGCGCACCTCGGTCATCATCAACATCGGCACCGCGGCGATTGCTTCGACTGTCGGTGCGCAGACGCTGGGCTCGCCGATCATCGTTGGCCTGAGCGGCTTCAACACCGCTTATGTGCTGCAGGGGGCCTTGCTGGTCGGCATGCTGGCGGTAGTCGTCGATCTGGCTTTCGACAAGCTTGCGCGGCGCGTGGCCTGGCAGCGTTGAGAGGATCCCAAGGCGCGCCAGTCGCTATCAAAAGAGGAGCTGCTT
>JANOOO010000095.1:0-2367 GCA_031421375.1 Polaromonas sp. | reverse complement strand
CTCGCTGCCAGCGCGCACATCGGCAACGTGTACGTCAACCGCAGCATGACCGGCGCAGTCGTCGGCGTGCAGCCCTTCGGCGGCGAGGGCCTGAGCGGCACTGGCCCCAAGGCCGGCGGGCCGCATTATCTGTACCGGTTTTGTGCGGAACAAACCGTGACGGTGAACACGACTGCGGCGGGGGGGAACGTGGCGTTGCTGGCTGCGTGAGTCATTGGCGATGGGGTCAACGTTGCATGTTCTATCAACGACCATCGCCGCTGTGAAAAACGCATCGTGAGATGTCTGTGTTCGCGCGGGTGTTCAGGTTTCTCCGCGCTCACCCCGCATGCTGTTCTACCGGTTCTTTGCTGCCCGGTGCAGCCCGGATAATCGCCACCATGGCTCAAACTCCGACCGACCACAGCGCTTTGTTCAATGCCCGCTTGATCAAGCGGTCGGCCCCGCAGATTGCACCCACCGCTGCGCACCAACAACTGCTGGACGAGTGGGCCGCGGCCATCCGTAGCGGGGCCATCCGCCAGCGTTCAGAGCAGCAGCTGCGCGGCTCGTTCACGCAGAAGTTTTTTGTAGAACTGCTCGGCTACCAAGCCTTTGGAAGCCGTGCTGAATTCACGCTGGCCGATGAAAACTATGTTGGCAAGGGGCGCGCCGACCTCGTGCTGGGGCATTTTGGGCCGCAGGGAGGCACTGGCCTGGTCCCCGTCGAACTGAAGGGCCCTGAGACGCACAACCTCAATGTGATGATGCCGGGGCGCTACAAATCGCCGGTCCAGCAGGTGTGGGAGTACGCCATGGATTTGCCGCAATGCAAATTTCTGCTGCTGTCCAACATGCTTGAAATCCGGCTTTACGCCTTTGGCTACACGCGCCGCGTGTACGAGCGATTTGACTTGCTGGAAGTGGCTGACAACCCGCTTGTCTATCAGCGGCTGATGCTGTTGCTCGGTGCCGAAAACCTGCTGGGTGGGCGCACCGCCGAGCTGTTGCGCGAATCCGGGCAGATCGAAAAGCAGATCACCCGGGAGCTTTACGCCGACTACAAACGCTGGCGCGTCCAGCTCATCACGGCGCTGGCACAAGCCAACGACATCTCGCCCGGCGCACTCATCACGCCTGCACAAAAACTGCTTGATCGCATCTTGTTTGTCGCGTTTGCCCAGCAGCGCGGCCTGCTTCCTGCCAACACGCTGGGCAGCGTACACAACAGCAGCGGCTGGGCCGTGGTGCCCAAATACGAGCACTACAAGACGCTCTTCCGGGCCATCGACAAAGGGCTGCCTGAGCGCAGCATCCCGCCTTATAACGGCGGGCTGTTCGCTGCCGATGAGTTGCTTGACAGCTTGAAAGTGCCCAACGCCGCTTGCGACATGTTCATGGAATTCGGCAAGTACGACTTTGGCGGCGAGGTGTCGGTCAATGTGTTGGGGCATATTTTTGAGCAGTCGATCACCGACCTGGAGCAACTCAAAGAGCTGGCCGATACCGGTGCCTTCACGCTGGAGGCGGTGACGCGGCAAGCCGAGCAGGCCAGCGCCCTGGCGGGCTCGGTCAGTGGCGCTCGCAAAGACCATGGGATTGTCTATACGCCAGAGTTCATCACGGCCTTCATTCTTGATCAGACTTTGGGGAAAACCATTGATGAGCGGCGTGATGCGTGCCGAACCAGCTATGAAATAAATAGCGAGTTGCCGCCCGGGATGGTCGGTGAACCCGGCAACGACGAAGCGCAGGGCCAGTCAGTTCGGCTTCTGCGAAAACCCAATCCAGAAGAGAAAAAATACGCCAGCAAGTTGCGCCAGCCCGAGCGCGTCGTCGAACTCGCTTTTTGGCGCGCCTGGCTGGCCGAGCTGACCACGCTGAAGGTCTGCGACCCCGCCTGCGGTTCGGGTGCGTTTCTGGTGGCTGCTTTTGACGTGCTGCTGGCCGAATACAACAACGTCAACGAGCAGATTGGCGCGATCACCGGCACTCTGGAGGTCTTCAACGCAGACCGGGAAATTTTGAACAGCAATCTGTTTGGAGTGGACCTGAACGCCGAAAGTATCGAGATCACCAAACTGAGCTTGTGGCTCAAAACCGCCAAACACGGCAAACCACTGGAAAGCCTGGAGGCGAATTTGCGGGTCGGCAATAGTTTGATCTCCAGCGCCGACGACGGGCTCAACGGCCTGGGTTTTGACGCCAGGGCATTTGACTGGACTGCGGCTTTTCCGGATGTCGTGGCGCGCGGCGGCTTTGATGTAATTGTGGGCAACCCGCCTTATGTGCGGATGGAGCGCCTGAAGGCTTTCAAGCCCTATCTGGAAAAGCGCTATGCCGTGGCGAGCGACCGGGCAGACCTGTATTGCTACTTTTTCGAGCTGG
>JANOOO010000094.1:0-10225 GCA_031421375.1 Polaromonas sp. | reverse complement strand
GAGGATTCGCGCGCCAAGGGGTTGAACCTGTACGACGCCGAGGCCACCGCGCGTACCTACACACACCTGTTCGGGATGGCACGCATCGCGCTGCAGGCGGGCTATTCGGTCATCCTCGACGCCGCGTTCCTGCGCCGGGCGGAACGAGCCCAGGCCCTCGCGCTCGCTCGCGCCCTCGGCCTGCCATTTTCTATCGTGGCCTGCGAGGCGCCGCTTGCGGTCTTGCGAGCGCGCCTGCAGGCGCGTGGCGGCGACGCATCGGAGGCCGACGTCGCCGTGCTTGAACAGCTGCGCACCGTTGCGCAGCCGCTTGCCAGTGACGAACTTGCCTTCGTGCATGCCCTGCCCGACGCCCAGGCGGTGCCTTGAGCCAGGTCAACACGCAGCTTGAGCGGTTTCGTCGAACTCAAGATTCACGCCAGCCCGGAGGAAACACGCAAGCTCAAGCGTTGTGGCGTTTTGGCCCGCACCCCAGTGACCCTGGGGCCAGAATTGGTGCAGTGAAGACCGCTAAAAAGCACGCCCTCCATCGCCTGCTTATGAATTAAATCGGCCTTCAGCCCAATAAGAATGGGCGCAAGCAGCTCTTAAATTAATAGCAAATTCAGATGCCGTCAGCGGGTTCGCGCTCGTCGCCTTCGCGCGGTGGTGCCCCGTCGGTGCGCTCCATGATGCGGTCAAAAGCCGAAAAGCCAGCGCGCGCGGCGCGACTCTGGAAGAAGTCTTGCGTGTCGAGCGCCGCCAGCTTCTTAGCGGCAGCCATCGCGACAAACTGGTTGATGCTGCAGCCGTCGCGTTTGGGAACACGCACGATCTCGGCGCTCAGCGAGCGCGGCAAACGAAGCGGATAAGTGACAAGGTCGCTCATGCGAAACACCTGAAAAAAGCGCCCGGGGTTAGAACCGCGAGCGCAAAACGCTCGGTTGCCAGCCGGAGATGCCGGACGTTGAAAGTGACGAGATCAACATTGTGTTTCGACCCGGCGGTCAGTTGCTGTCATTGCTGTCATCACTCTGTCAGTCACTCCAAGATCGACAAAATGCTGCTGTAGTCGTCTTTCCAGGGCTGGAAGCCGCTTTTGTTTTCGACCGCAATGGCATCAACGAGTTCGGCTGCTTTGAACAGGTCCGGGTCCTGGCTGAGCAGAGTCCAGCGCGAGCGCAGCAGCAGTTTTTCAGGCTCGCTTTCAGACTCGACCAGCCGCACATCGCGATTGAAATGGTCGGCCGCCGACTTGATGACGGGCCGCATGTCCAGAAAGCGGTTGGAGATATGCACGGCCAAAATGCCGTCGGGCTTGAGGTGGCGGAAGTACTGCGCGAACGCCTCCAGCGTCAGCAGGTGGACCGGCACCGAGTCGCCCGAAAACGCATCGACGGCCAGCACGTCAAAGCGCTGCTCGGGCTCGCGTTCAAGCTGTAGGCGCGCATCGCCCATCACGATTTCGGTCGCGGCCTTTGTCCCCGACAAAAAGCTGAAGTTGTTTTGCGCAATGCCGACCACCAGCGGGTCAATCTCGTAGAGCCGGTAATAGTCGCCAGCGCGGCCATAGCCGAGCAGCGTTCCAATGCCCAGGCCAATCACGCCGACGCGCACTGGCCCTTGCGCAGCCTTGAGCGCAATCGCCTTGCCGACGCCGCTATTTGGGCTGTAGTAGGTGATCGGCAGACCCTGCTTGGCCGGGTCGGTGTGCTGCCTGCCGTGGACGATTTGCCCGTGGACCAGGCTGCGGTATCCGCCTTCGGTGTTGTTGAACACCTGCAGCGTCCCGTAAAAATTGCGCGCCTTGACTTCCGCGCCGCTGGTCTCTTCGCGGTGGTCGTCGATGCGGACCCATGACAGCGCAAGCAGCATGACCACTGACAGGCCGATCGCCGCACTACGCCATTGCGGGCGCGCAAACTGAATGTTGGGAACCACCGCAATCGCCGCGACCAGCCCGGTCAACACAATTCCGACCGACAACTCGTAATTGCTGTCAAACAAATAGGGCGCGATGATGCCGACAAAAAAGCCACCCGCCACGCCGCCAACAGCGAGCATCAGGTAGTAGCCGGTCAGGTGGCTCGGGTGTGGCTGGCGCCGGGCCAGCTCGCCGTGGCAGACCATGCAGGCGACAAAAAACGCCGACAGGTTGATGCCCATCGACGCAATCAGCGGCAACTCCGTGATGCCCAAAGTTGGCAGATAAGCCAGCGCGCCCAGGCCGAGCACCAGCAAGGGCAAAAACACCTTGCGCTGGTACCAGCCGCTGCGCTCAAAGCTCAAGATGAAGGAAAGCAGATACAGCGCCAGCGGCGCGACCCAGAGCAGCGGAATAGGCGCGATGTTGGCCGTCAAATAACTGGTGTCGGCGACCATCAAAATCGACGGGCACGCTGCCAGCGCCGCCCACAACAGCTTGTCCTGCCAGCGTGGCGACGGGCCTTCATGCCAGGCTTGGTGGGCGATGGCCGTGCCGCCTCGGCCACGCCAGGCCAGCAGCGCACAGGCCAGCACAAAGCACGCGTACAGGCCCGACCAGATGGTCGATTGCCACTGGGTCGAGAACACCGGCTCCACTGCCAGTGGGTAAGCCAGCAAGGCCAGCATCGAGCCGAAATTGGACAGTGCGAACAGCCGGTACGGCACCTGACCGGAACGCTCGCGGGCAAACCAGGCTTGCAGCAGCGGCCCGGTAGTTGACAGCACGAAGTAGGGCAGGCCGATGGAGACCGTCAGCAGCCCGAGGATGCGCAGCGTCGGGTTTTCGGCTCCCAGCGGCCGCCAGTCCAGGCTGGGGCTGATTGGCAGCAGCAGCAAACTGACCAGCAGCAACGCACCATGAACCAGGCTCTGGCGCGGTGGCGTCAGATAACGCGTGACCCAGTGCGAATAGAAATAGCCCAGCAACAGCACCGTCTGGAAAAACAGCATGCAAGTCGTCCAGATCGCCGCCGAGCCGCCAAACCACGGCAGGATCATTTTGCCGATCAGCGGCTGCACCTGAAACAGCAGAAAAGCGCTGAGAAAAATCGTGAGGCCGTAGTGAAAGGCCAGTCGCAGGTTGATTTGCATGGGTTGGAAGTATCGAGGCACCACCAACAAAAACATCCGAATAAAAAATTGGGGTCAGATCACAATTACCACGATGCGAAATATTGTGCGCAATTCACAAAAGGACGTGCTAGACGGGGCCTGACCTGAGTTAGCGGCTCGTATCGGCAGGTTTGCGTATCTCAGTGAGGTTTTGATCGTGCCCCAAAGCCGCTTTGGGGTTGCTCGGGGTGTTGTGTGCCACTGTTTTTGCTGGTTTCTGTGTCTGTCGTTTTGCCGGTCTTTATCCGACAGCAGTGCAGCTTGATTGCCGATGGCTCGAGCGTTGCGCATCGACAAAGATCACGAATTGTTAAACAGCAATTGGCCCGAAGGAAGCCGAGACAAGCAGACCATGAGCCGAGCCGAAACCCCCAGCCCTCGCCAAGTCAGCCAGCCCAGGGATGAGCAGCCGACCACTGAGCCGGACGTGCCCTCCGACGGTGCTGACGAAATCGGTGAGGCCATGATTCGCGATTTGGCAGGTACCTTGGGCCGCCCGAGGCAATTCACCCCAGACACTGACGACACCTCAAATTAAACATGGCCACTGATCCAAACGTTCCACCACCTGAACCCGCTCTGCCGCTTTCGACCCCGCCCCAGCCAGGGGAGGTTCAGCCCACGCCCATGCCGACCTGATTGCCTGGTGAACAAAGCGCGCTTAACAGCGCTTCAGGCAGCATCATTAATTAGGACCTGTGATGACTCCAGACCAGCGTATCCCGCGCGATATTGAACCCGGTCCAGCGCGCAAGCCGCCTGTTGAGCGCCCCGATAACGGTTCGCGCGGAAGTCGGCATGCGGGTCCGAGTTCTGGCGTGAAAAAAGACAATCCCCACCTTAAATTGCGCATGGCGCGCCATGCCGACTGACGCCTGTTCGCTATGCGCCGCTGACGACTTTGTTTGCCTGCAGTCGCACGTGCCGCTGCAAGTTCGTGTGGCTTTGCAGCCGGTCAAAGTCGATTTATGCCTACAGGCAGGGGCGCTTGCTGCTCATGGCGCAATGTCGCTGCGAGCGCTAAATTTCTTTTCTCGCTGTCACACGCTCAAAAGGAATTTTTATGTCGCTTGCCCCACTCAAATCCGTCGTCACGCTTTCGCTTGGCTTTTCGGCCCTGCTTGCTTTGGGGGCCTGCGGACCGAAGCCGGATACGCCCGGGGCTACTCCGGCCCCGATGACCACACCGTCCACCTCTCCTTCAGGCACATCGGGCGGTGCCATGCCACCGGCCTCGGCACCAGCCGCCAAGTAGGGCTTGCGCTCGCCGGGCTGGAGTCTTGATTCAACCCTTGACCGTTGGCCGAGCCGGGTCGCTGCACCAATCACTCCAGCTCCCTGCGTAGAGCGCGGTGCCTGAGAGGCCGGCGATTTCCATGGCGATCATGTTGGGCAGTGCACTCACCCCGCTGCCGCATTGATGCACCACAGAAGCCACCTGCTTTCCGTCAAGCAAAGCCTCGAATTCCGCTCGCAGTTGGGCTGGCAACTTAAAGTGCCCACTTGAGTCGAAATTGCTCGAAAAAGGCCGGTTCAGTGCGCCGGGAATATGACCGGCCACCGGGTCGAGTGGCTCGACCTCGCCTCGAAACCGCGCGGGTGCCCGCGCGTCAATCAGCGCCTGGTTCGGTTGCCCAAGTTGCGCGCTCACGGCTGCGGCATCAACCAGGCGCACCAGCGGCGCGTGCAGCTCAAAGCCGGACTGGAAGTGCGCGGGCTCCTCCCCACTGTTGACCGGGGCACCGGCAGCCTGCCAGGCTTTGAGACCCCCATCGAGCAGCGCGACGCGGGCGTGGCCGGCCCACTTGAGCATCCACCACAGGCGTCCGCAAAAGTTGTTGCCGTTGCGGTCATACACGACGGCTTGCATGTCGTTGGCAAAGCCAATCTGTGACAGCCAGATCGTAAATTTCTCGCGGTTGGGCAGAGGGTGACGACCGCCCGACGCAGGCGCATCTGCACCGCTGGCCGTGACCACGCCGTGGTGTCCGGGCGCGCCATGCTTCGCGCTCAGATGCTGGTCAAGGTCGGCATACACCGCGCCTGGAATATGCGCAGCCAGATACTGGTCGCGCCCCGCATGCAGGTTGGCCAGATCGAAGCTGCAATCGAAGATGCGCAGCGGCTGCCTGGTGGCCAACAGCGCCTGCAGCTCAGGTGCGGAAATCAGAAGGGGGTGGTTCATGGCTGGCTCCTGGTGTGAAGGCGCATTTTTAGGCGGGCGCGGCGTCAATTTTGAACCTGAAACCTCGCTGCCTGAAACGACAATTTGAGTGGCCCTTGTCCGGTGCAGACGCTGCGCTGTCGCACCAGTGCGCCATCCGTGATGGGCCGAAAACACACGGCCTGACCACGGCAAATTGGCGACCGTCAGCGTGCCTCAATAGCCCACACAAGTTGCCTGTGATTGCGGCGAGAAAAAGCAGCTTGTATCGCAGAGGTGCAAAGCTGCAATGGCCGTAAAGAAGCTCCAAAAAATTTTAACCTTGAGGTCTTTGCGACTTTGCGACTTATCAATAGTGCCTTTCCGCTGGAGGCTGTCTCTCCATGCTGAAAAAGACCAAACATTTAAGCTAAAAGCGCTTTAAACCCAACAGGGTAGGGCGCATACAGCTCCTGAAAAAATAGCAACTACAACTCCTGCAACGCCTGCGCGTCGCGTCAAATCATCTGCGTCGTTTTACTCGCACCCATCTCGCGGCGGTACCACTCGTGGAAATGCTGCATGCCGTCTTCCATCGGGCTTTGATACGGCCCGAACTCGTTGTCGCCGCGCTGCATCAGCGCCTTGCGCCCGGCGTCCATGCGCAGCGCGATCTCGTCGTCTTCGACGCAGGTTTCCATGTAGGCAGCCTGCTGCGCTTCGATAAAGCTGCGCTCGAAGGCGCAGATTTCCTCCGGGTAAAAAAACTCGACCACGTTCAGCGTTTTGTCTGGCCCCTGCGGGTGCAGCGTGCTGACCACCAGCACATGCGGATACCACTCGATCATCACGTTCGGGTAGTAGGTCAGCCAGATTGCGCCGTATTTGGGCGGCACGCCGCCGCGGTATTGCAGCACCACGTCATGCCATTTTTTGTAGGTGTCGGTGCCAGGCTTTCCGAGCTTGTCGGACACGCCAACAGTCTGCACCGAAAAATGCGGTGCCAGCTCCCAGCGCAAGTCGTCGGTCGTGACGAAAGCACCCAGACCGGGGTGAAACGGGCCGACGTGGTAGTCCTCCAGATACACCTCAATGAAGGTTTTCCAGTTGTAGTTGCATTCGTGCAGGTGTACCTTGTCAAGCTGGTAGCCCGCAAAGTCAAGGTCAGGCAGATGCGCCGAGTTGCCGCCCGGCGGCTGCATGTCGGCGGCGATGTCGCGGCCATTGGCCTCAAAAATAAGGCCGTTCCAGCGCACGGTGTCATAGCGGTTCAGGTTCAGGCAGGGGTCGATCTCAAAGTGCGGCGCGCCGATCAACTCGCCCGAAGTGCTGTAAGTCCAGCGGTGCAGTGGGCAGACGATGTGACTGTCGGGCCGCTGGCCAAGTGAGCCGCGCCCCTGCAACAGCGTCGCCTGGCGGTGCCGGCAGACGTTGGA
Source organism: Polaromonas sp. (assembly GCA_031421375.1). GTDB lineage: Bacteria > Pseudomonadota > Gammaproteobacteria > Burkholderiales > Burkholderiaceae_C > Polaromonas. The sequence continues at coordinate 3,568 of JANOOO010000094.1, read as the reverse complement.
GATCAGCTCGATCCCCGACTGGTTGCGCACCAGCGCCCGGCCTTCGCCCTCGTGCGGCAGCGCATAGTAGTCACCGAGCTCGGGCACCGCCAGCTCATGGCCCAGGTAGCGCGGGCCGTTGGCAAAGAGCTTTTGCTGCTCGCGCTGAAACAGACCGGGGTCGAAATAACTTGAGATCGGAAGCTGGCTGGTCGCCTGCAACAGGCGAAGGCGGGTTTCAGGCATGCGGGTCTTTTGAAAAAAGGCAGGAAGGTGCGGGGCCAGCCGACAAATCGGGCGCTCGCTGAAACCGGCAGTCGCAAAGCGGTGCTGGCAGAGGCGCGAAAGCGCAGTGAAATTCTAACTGTCGGCCCTGCTCCAAACTCCTGTGCGGTGCAGCATCGATAATGCGGTTTTGCCCTTACGCCGCTCTCCTGCCGCCCTTTGCCGCCGCGCGCGGTCCCTAGAAAACTCTCTGCGAATATGGCCAAAAGCGCTGCAACTTCCTCTTCTTCATCTTCTACGCCTGCCTCCGTTGCGCAGCTTCCTGCTGACAAGCCGGCGGACGCGGTTGCCCTTCCCGCCACCTACGAGGCCGCTCTCAATGAGCTTGAGGCGCTGCTTGAAAGCCTCGAATCAGGTCAGTTGCCGCTAGACGCGCTGCTCGGCAGCTACCAGCGCGGTGCCCAGCTGCTTGCGTTTTGCCGCAGCAAGCTTGAAGCCGTCGAAAACCAGATCAAGGTGCTCGACGGCAGCGAGCTCAAACCCTGGCGGGCGAAGTAAATGCATGTTGCCTGCATTTTCTGTTTTGCCCGCTGTGGCCTGCCCGTCGAAAACGCCGGGTTGCAGGATTTTTTCGGGCTCCGGTTTTGAGCCACTCCGCCCCGTCCCGCGTATCGGCTTTTGACGACTGGACGCGCCACCAGCTGCTGCGCGTCGAGCAGGCCCTGTCGGCCTGGGTCGCTGGCTTCGACCAGGCTGGCCCGGCCGCGGCACTGGGTGAGGCGATGCGCTATTCGGTTCTCGACGGTGGCAAGCGGTTGCGCCCGCTGCTGGTGCTTGCCGCCAGCGAAGCCGTCGGCGGCAACGACGCGGCTGCGCTGCGTGCCGCCTGCGCGGTCGAGCTGATTCACGCTTACTCGCTGGTTCACGACGACATGCCCTGCATGGACAACGACGTTTTGCGGCGCGGCAAGCCGACCGTGCATGTGCAGTTTGGCGAGGCCGGTGCGCTGCTCGCTGGCGACGCCTTGCAGGCATTGGCCTTTGAATTGCTGACGCCGCAAGCCGACGCTGCCGATGCGTTCGAGCCGGCCTTGCAGGCACGGCTGTGCGGCCAGCTGGCGCGTGCCGCCGGGCTGCGCGGCATGGCTGGCGGGCAGGCCATCGACCTGGCGAGCGTCGGCAAGCCGCTGGACTCGGCTGCGCTCCATGAAATGCACCGGCTCAAGACCGGCGCTCTGCTGCAGGCCAGCGTGATGATGGGGGCCGCCTGCGGCACGCTGCCTGCCGCGTCGCGCGCGACGGTTGAAGCCGCGCTGGCTGACTACGGCTGGGCCATTGGCCTGGCGTTTCAGGTGATGGACGATGTGCTCGACGTCACCGCTGATTCAGCCACGCTGGGTAAAACCGCCGGCAAGGATGCGGCGCACGACAAGCCCACTTTTGTCTCGCTGATGGGGCTGGGCGGTGCGCAGGCTTATGCACGGCAGTTGCTGGGTGAGGCGCTCAGGCACCTCGATGCACTGCGCGCGGCAGGCCACCCCAACACCGCGTCGCTCAAGTCGCTGGCGTATCAGCTTGTCGAGCGTGTGCGTTGATCCCAGCCTTGCCCTGCGCCTTGAGGTGTGGCCCAACTCGACCCACACTGGCAGGCTTGGCTGACATGCGTGGGCGAAGATGTGTCCTTACGCGTTATGCCGGGTGCGCTACGCTGCTGAATTAGTTTGATGTTGACCTTTGCAAATTTGCTGCTCTCACGATGACCCCTTTGCTAGAAACCATTGCCAGCCCCTTTGACTTGCGCGCGCTGCCCCGTTCGCAGCTGAAAGCGCTGGCTGACGAGCTGCGTGCTTTCATTTTGAACAGCGTGTCGCAAACCGGTGGCCACCTCAGCTCCAACCTCGGCACGGTTGAATTGACAGTGGCGCTGCATTACGTTTTCAACACGCCCGACGACCGGCTGGTCTGGGATGTGGGCCACCAAACCTATCCGCACAAGATTTTGACGGGCCGGCGCGAACGCATGTCCAGCCTGCGCCAGTTCGGCGGGCTGTCGGGCTTTCCGCAGCGCACTGAAAGCGAGTACGACACCTTCGGCACGGCCCATTCGTCAACCTCGATTTCAGCCGCGCTGGGCATGGCGCTAGCCTCAAAGCAAAAGGGCGAAGACCGCCATGCGGTCGCCATCATTGGTGACGGGGCCATGAGCGCGGGCATGGCTTTTGAGGCGCTGAACAACGCCGGCGTCCACGACGACTGCAAGCTGTTGGTGGTGCTCAACGACAACGACATGAGCATCAGCCCGCCGGTTGGTGCGCTCAACCGCTATCTGGCGCAATTGATGAGCGGGCGCTTCTATGCGTCAGCGAAAAACGTTGGCAAGTCGGTGCTGCGCGTGGCCCCGCCCCTGCTCGAACTCGCCAAGCGCCTGGAGTCGCACGCCAAAGGCATGGTGGTGCCGGCCACGCTGTTTGAAAACTTCGGCTTTAACTACATCGGGCCGATTGATGGGCACGACCTTGAATCATTGATCCCGACACTGGAGAACATCAAGCAGCTCAAAGGCCCGCAATTCTTGCATGTGGTAACCAAAAAAGGCCAGGGCTACAAGCTCGCCGAGGCCGACCCGGTGGCCTACCACGGCCCCGGCAAGTTTGACCCGGCCATGGGCCTGCAAAAACCCAGCGCGCCACCCCGGCCCACCTTCACCCAGGTCTTCGGCCAGTGGCTGTGCGACATGGCCGGGCAGGATGCGCGGCTGGTCGGCATCACGCCCGCGATGCGCGAAGGCTCGGGCATGGTCGAGTTCCACCGGCGCTTCCCGGAGCGCTACCACGACGTGGGCATCGCCGAGCAGCACGCTGTCACATTTGCGGCCGGCATGGCCTGTGAAGGCTTGAAGCCGGTGCTGGCGATTTATTCGACGTTTTTGCAGCGCGGCTATGACCAGCTGATTCACGACGTGGCTCTGCAAAACCTGCCGGTGGTGTTCGCGCTTGACCGCGCCGGCCTGGTCGGGGCCGATGGTGCGACGCACGCCGGGGCTTATGACATTGCTTTTTTGCGCTGCATTCCGAACATGAGCATTGCCTGCCCGGCCGACGAGAACGAATGCCGCAAGCTGCTGAGTTCAGCTTTTGCACAAAATCACCCCGTGGCCGTGCGCTACCCACGCGGTGCCGGGGCGGGCGTGGCTGTCGAAGCGGGGCTGGAGGCGCTGCCCTACGGCAAGGGCGAAATCAGGCGGCAAGGGCAGGGCGTGGCCATTCTGGCCTTCGGCACCTTGCTGTACCCGGCCTTGCAGGCAGCCGAAAAGCTCGGTGCCACCGTGGTCAACATGCGCTGGGCCAAGCCACTTGACACCGCA
>JANOOO010000093.1:0-2555 GCA_031421375.1 Polaromonas sp. | reverse complement strand
GTGGCCAGTAGCCGTCAGGCAGTTGCTGCGGCAGCACCGGAATGGCAGTTTCAGGCGCAATCACCAGTGGCGTGGTGGCCGCCAGCAGTTGCTCGCGATACCAGGCGAGCGAGGTGGCGACGCCGGTTCCGGGCTCGAACTTTTCGTTCTGCGCAATATTGCCTTGCAGCAGTGTCACGGCCAGCGAGCCCGGTGCTGCCGGTGCGGGCTGAAGCGCCACGCCGCTTTGCACCGGCACCCACGACAGCGCCACCGCCGCCATCAGCAAGCTGGCCACGGTGGCCCAGCGAACGTGCGAGACGCGTAGCGACATCACCAGCCATGCCGCCACAAAGGCAGCGAGAAAAGTGAGGCCGTGTACGCCGACCCACGCGGCCAGCGCGCGCGCCCAGCCATCGACATGCGCGTAGCCGCCCTCGCCCCACGGAAAGCCGGTGAACAACTGCACGCGGGCCAGTTCGGCCATCAGCCACAGCGCTGCAAACACAAGCGCACGCTGCCAGCGCGCAGCCGGTGCCAGCCGCACAAACACGGCGCTGGCAAAGGCGTAGTACAGCGCCAGAAACGCCGCAAGCAGCAATACCGCTAGCACCGCCAGCGGCGCAGCCAACCCGCCATAGGTATGCATCGATGTGTAGAGCCACCAGAAGGTGCCGCACAACATGGCCGTGGCAAACAGCCCGCCCAGCCAGGCGCCGCGTTGCCAGGTGCGAAAGCCGACCTGAGCGTCAAGCTGGCCGGCCAGCAGGCCAACGGCCATCAGTTGCAGCCACCAAAGCGGCTGACCAGGCGTGAAAACAAAGTCAAAAGGCCATGCCACGCTTGCTGCATGGGCGAAACCAGCTATTAAAACAATAGCAAATTGAAGTGCCGAGGTACGCTGGCGAACCGGGTGTCCGGTGCCCTGCAACAGGGCGGGCAGCGTCAGCCTGGACACCATGCTGTGGATCGAGTCGCCTGCCTGGCGAAACGCTTTTTTCATCGCTTGAATCAGCCGGCGCGCCCGGGCGGCGTGACCTTGAACCAGCGCACCGCCCCGCCTTTGGTGTGCAGCACGGTGAATTGCAGGCCAGCCAGCGCGTGGTGCTCGCCGCGCTTGGGCACGCGGCCCATCGCGTGCGCGACCAGCCCGCCTATGGTTTCAAAATCCGCATCCATCAGCTTGACACCGAACGCTTCGGCGACGCGCACGATGGCGGTGTCGCCGCTGACGCGGTAGCTGCGGTCGGGCAGCGCAAAAATATCGCCGTCATCCTCGGCGATGTCGAACTCGTCCTCGATCTCGCCGACGATCTGCTCAAGCACGTCTTCAATCGTGATGAGCCCGGCCACACGGCCGAACTCGTCGATGACGATGGCCAGGTGGTTGCGGTTGCCCCGAAACTCGCGCAGCAAATCGTTGAGCCCCTTGCTCTCGGGTACGAACACCGCCGGGCGCAGCAGCGCGCGAATATTCAGCTCAGGTGCGCGCTGCAGCTTGAGCAAATCCTTGGCCAGCAAAATGCCCAGGATGTTTTCTTTCTCGCGCTCATAGACCGGAAAGCGCGAGTGCGCGGTGTCGATCACCAGGTGCAGCAGCTCGTCGAATGGCGCGTCGATGTTGATCGCGTCCATGCGCGGGGCCGCCACCATCACATCGCCGGCAGTCATGTCCGACATGCGGATCACGCCTTCGAGCATTTCCCGGCTTTGCGTGCCGATGACCGCGTTGTCCTCGGCATCAACCAGGGTTTCGATCAACTCGGCCTTGGAGTCGGGGCCGGGGTGAAGCATTTCGGCGAGCTTTTGCAAAAAGCCGCGTTTGTCTTCGGTTCTGGGGGGGCGGCTGGGGGGTGAGTCGGACACGCAGGAATGGGTAGTGGCAGGGCCAGCTAGTGTAGTGTTGGCCGCTGTCAACGTGCAACCGGGCAAGCAGCCCGCCAGCCGAGCCAAGTCAGCGCCGCGCCCCCCGTACGCCCTTGCGCACGTCCTGCAACACGCCAAGGAATTCCCAGAATTGCCGGGCCTGTCGCTTGAAGCGGTAGTCGGTCTGCGCCACGTGCTCGTCGAACAGCTCGGTCGCGCGGGATTCAAGATCAGCCGTCGGCACCAAGAGGTAAGCCTCGCTTTCAGTGCCGTCACGCCGCACTGTCGCCCCGGCCTTGCGGGCGATTTTGAGCATGGGGGTGTTCTCGCTTAAGGCGTGAATGAACATCATCGCCACACCCTCGTTGCGGGCGTGTGTCAAGGCCCGACCAAACAGCTGTGTGCCGTAACCGCGCCCGCGCACCTTTGGCGAAACCGACACACCGAATTCGGCGCAGCTTTTAAGCTCCGGGTCGGTCGAGAACGCCAGGTGCGCCATGGCAATCAGTTCAATCTTGCGGTTGTAGATGCCGAAAATCTCGTCGCGGTCGAAATCCAGCGTCTCGACATAACGCGCGATCTGCTCGTCATTGGCCAGGTAGCCAAAACGCAGGTAGCGGTCTTGCGGCTCCAGCGCCAGCAAGTGCGCACTGATGGCCGGGCGGTGCTCGGGGTCGAGCGAACGGATTGGCACCATCAGCGGGGCACCC
>JANOOO010000092.1:0-4772 GCA_031421375.1 Polaromonas sp. | reverse complement strand
CGTGCCAGCCGGGGGAAGCGTGGCATTCTGACTCGCCGCGTTCACCCAGGCAGACGATGCAGCAGGCAATGTAGACGATTCAAATTGAGAAGGAGGCGAGGTCGCGTACTGCGACAGGGTAGATTCGGCCCGGCTCCCTGTCTGGTCAAGTGCGATCTCTATCAGTCCGAGCCCCAACATTTGCTCTACATCGACCATGGTGAAGCCAAAACCCGACGCAGCCTTCAGCACCTCTTCAACACTGCGCTTTCCATCAAACATGATGAACGCAGGTCGGTGGCGCGCTGCCAGTATGGAAGCGCGGCTTTTGAGGGCCGTTCTGCCGAGTTCGGTTTTTGTATAAATCATCGTGTATCTCGTCAAAACACGCCGCACTTCCAGATCGAGCGAGTCTGTCGACTTTCTGGAAAACTATTTTTGCGTGTCGCTAACTCACTATTCCCTTTCATCATGTTATCGCAGCGAAGCTTGTCAATATCAAAACTCGTTCACGCTCACACAATCTATTGCAGCTCTGAGGAGCCCTTTCGTTGACCCGGTGGGCGGGGTTTAACTGGCCAATAGATTTCTGTTCCTTTCGCCAGAATGTTGGCGACAATTCAACGAGTGCTTAAGTCAGTTTAACAGCTGCAGGGGCATTCCACGTGCCGTGCTTTTGCCTGCCCATGTCAATGTCGCCACCTCCGCTTAACAGGTACGAGGCCAGCCCGGCAAACACGATAAAAGCGACAACGACCTCCCACATTCAGGGTCTCCAATAAAAAAAGCCCCTGGCAAGTGGCCAGGGGCTTTAATTGTGCGCGTCAAGTTTTTCAGGCTGCCGGACTGCACGTCCAGTGCCCTTGCACCTGATCAGTCGTTGGCGTAGATATCGACGTCCTTGGTTTCCTTGATGAACAAGGTGCCCAGGATCAGCGTCATGCCAGCGACGATGATCGGATACCAAAGACCGTTGTACATATTGCCTGTCTGCGCCACGATGGCCAGTGCCGTTGCCGGCAGCAAGCCGCCGAACCAGCCGTTGCCAATGTGATAGGGCAGCGACATCGACGTGTAGCGGATTCGGGTCGGGAACATTTCCACCAGCATTGCCGCAATGGGGCCGTACACCATGGTCACCAAAATCACCAGATAAGACAGGATGACGATGACCATCAGCTTGTCCACCTTCGCCGGGTCTGCTTTGGCCGGGTAACCTGCCGCCTTCAACGCGTCGGTCGTGGCTTTCTTGAACTCGGCGTCCTTTTTCTTCGCTTCGTCTGCAGGCATGCCGCCTGCTGAGAAGCTGGTAATGACCGTATCGCCAATCTTGATGGTTGCAGGCGCGCCGGCCGCACCGGGCGCGTTGTTGTAACTCACAGAGTTGGCCGACAGAACCTGTTTGGCCACGTCGCATGAGCTGGTGAACTTGACCGTGCCGGTAGGGTTGAACTGGAACGAGCATTCCTTCGGATCAGCTGTGACGACAACCTGGTTCTTTGCCTGCGCGGCAGCCAGATCCGGGTTAGCCGCTTTGGTCAATGCATTGAACACCGGGAAGTAGGTGACGATGGCCAACAGGCAACCCGCCATGATGATGGGCTTGCGGCCGATTTTGTCGGAAAGGATACCGAAAATCACGAAGAACGGCGTTCCAATGATCAGCGAAGCCCCGACCAGCAGATTAACCGTGACGCCGTCAACCTTGAGCGACTGCGTGAGGAAAAACAATGCATAGAACTGGCCGGTGTACCAGACCACAGCTTGGCCGGCCGTCAGACCCACCAGCGCCAGGATGACGATCTTCAGGTTTTTCCATTGACCGAAAGATTCGGACAGCGGTGCCTTGGATGTCTTGCCTTCGGACTTCATCTTGGTAAAAGCAGGCGATTCGTTCATGCTCAAACGGATATACACCGAGATGGCCAGCAAGAAGATGGAGCCCAGAAACGGAATGCGCCAGCCCCAATCGGCAAATGCGGCCTCACCCACAGCGGTACGCACACCGAGAATCACGATCAACGACAACAGCAGACCCAGGGTTGCCGTGGTCTGGATCCAGGACGTGTACTCACCGCGTTTGCCATGTGGCGAGTGCTCGGCCACATAGACGACCGCGCCGCCGTACTCGCCGCCCAGAGCCAGGCCCTGCAGCATGCGCAGGCCGATCAGGATGACTGGTGCGGCAACGCCGATGGCGGCATAGTTCGGCAGCAGGCCGACGATGAAAGTCGCAAGGCCCATGATCACGATCGTGATCAGGAAGGTGTATTTGCGCCCCACCATGTCGCCGAGTCGGCCGAACACCAGCGCGCCGAACGGACGCACCAGAAAGCCTGCAGCAAACGCCAGCAGCGAGAAGATGGTGCGCGATGCGGGATCGAGCGCCGAGAAGAACTGGTTGCCGATGATCACGGCCAAAGTGCCGTAGAGGTAGAAGTCATACCATTCGAAAATGGTACCCAACGAGGACGCGAGAATGACTTTTTTCTCCTCGCGCGACATCGGCCGGTTTTCAACTGCTGTTGCCATTGTTTGCTTTCTCCGTAAATTTGCGCTTCCGGGGATGGAAGCTGACGGATTATTTGGTTCGCCGCTGACCCCTCTCTGACGCGATTCCAACAGAAGCTTTCGCCAAGCTTATGTGCCGCTGACAACTCAAGGGATAACCCTTGTAGTGCGTTTCATCATGTGGGCGGAATACGGGTAAACGCGGAGTGACCGACTTAACTCATCCGCTTGCAAATCATCGACACGGTGGATAATTTTTTCGCACCACGCCTGCGCCGACCTGGCTCGCCGCGTCCCAGTCCTGCCCGCTTGACCACGCACCGCCCTGCAGGTAATCACGCAGCATGGGCAAGGCATCAAGCCCCCAAAACAGCCGGTCATCGACCGCGAAAGCGGGCACACCGAACAACTCAAGCGCAATGGCCTGGTCGGTGTTCTGCTTGAGCTGCTCCTTCACTGCGGTGCCGCCTGGCTCGCGCTGCGGGGCCAGCGTGGTGGCTAGCTGTGCCAGTCGCGCCGGGTCGTCGGCTTCGGCGCCACCGATCCACACGTGGCGAAAGATCGACTCAGCGACATAGCGGCTGATGTCGCCCGGCCACGCTTTGGCACTGCAGCCGATTGCCAACCGCAACAGCGGCAGCGGATTGAAGGGGTGGCGCGCCGGGAGCTGCAATGGCACGCCAAGCGCATGCGCCTGCCACAGCACCTGCCGGTACGTCCACGCCCGCTTGGGCGCGATCTCGGCCGGTCCGAGCTGGCCGTGGTGTTTGAGCAGCGCGGCAAACAAAATGGGCACGTAGCGCACGCTGTAACTCAGGCCCTGCAACTGGCGCGGCAACTGCTCAAAGGCCAGATAGGCGTAGGGCGAGATGAAGTCGAGATAAAAAGTGACCTGCTTGAGCGCCGGCCCTTCTTCATGCGCGGCAGCATCGGGCAGCGCTGTGGGCGTCACGGTCATTGTCATGGGAGCCTTTCGCGTCACAGCGGCCGGGCCGCAAGCGCAGCGCCAACCTGCCCGGCACGCTGGCCAATCGTCTGCCAGACGCGGCGTTTGCCCGCTGCATCGAGGCGCGACCATTGGCTGATCTCGTCGATCGTGCGAAAGCAGCCTTCGCACCACTGCGTGTTCGCATCGACGCGGCACAGCGAGATGCACGGAGACGGCACTGAATCTGCATCATTTGTGGCATTACGCCCCACCGTACGGGAGCGAGCAGCTATGTTTTTAATAGCTACTGCACGGGCTTCGCGCGTCTGCAGCGCGGCGTTGTCAGCCAGCCCAGCCTCGCCCTTCTCACCCTTTTCGCCACCCTGACTCGCCTGTCTCATCGCAACCGCGCCAGCGTCGTCAGGCGCGTCGGGTCGCGTTGCGGGCATCGGCTGGGGCAGCGCCGTCAACTCAACTCCGCACAGGCTTGCTCAGCCGCAGCGGCCTGCTCATTGAGGCGTTTGTTGATCAATGCCGTGGCCGCACGCGAGTTGGGCTTGCGCTGCAAAAAGTCGCTGATGAACTGCCCGGCCTCAACCAGTCGGCCGAGGTCAATGCCGGTATCAATGCCCATACCGTGCAGCATGTACACCACGTCTTCGGTTGCCACGTTGCCGGTTGCGCCTTTCGCGTACGGGCAGCCGCCGAGCCCGGCTGACGAGGTGTCGAACTGCCACACACCCATCTGCAGACTGACCAGCGTGTTGCCGAGTGCCTGGCCGTAGGTGTCGTGGAAGTGGCCCGATACATCGTTCACGTCGTAGTACTTGAGCGCAGCGGCCAGCGCGCGCTCGACCTTGACCGGCGTGCCGACGCCGATGGTGTCGGCCACGCCGATATGCTGCACGCCGATGCCTTTCATCAGCCGCGCCACCAGTTCGACGCGCTCGGGCGCGACCTCGCCTTCATACGGGCAGCCGACCGCACACGAGATGGCACCGCGAACATAGATGTTTTTCGCCTTGGCTGCTTCGACCACGGGCCGGAAGCGCTCGATGCTTTCTTCAATTGAGCAGTTGATGGTGCGCGGGCTGAAGGCTTCGCTGGCTGCGCCGAACACGACGATCTCGTCGGGCCAAAACTCTTTGGCGGGCGAGACTGCCGCCTCAAAGCCCTTCATGTTTGGCGTCAGCACCGAATAACGCACACCGGGCTTGCGCCGGATGCCGGCCATGACCACAGCAGCATCGGCCATCTGCGGCACCCATTTGGGTGAGACAAAGCTGGTGACTTCGATCTCAGTCAGGCCAGCGTCCTGCAGCCGATGCACCAGCTCGATCTTGACGGCAGCGGG
>JANOOO010000091.1:0-8089 GCA_031421375.1 Polaromonas sp. | reverse complement strand
CGCGCGCTGATCGCGCCGCAAGAGCTGCCCGTTGGTGTGCTGACTGCCGTGCTTGGCGGTGGCTACCTGCTGTGGTTGCTGCGTCGCCAGACCAGCGCCCCGGCGCAGTCATGATGGCCACCTTCGCCGACGCCCCAGTCGCTATGAATTCAGTAGCTGTTTGCGCCCGTTCCGTCAGGGTGAAAGCCGGAAATGCCCTGATTCTGGACGGCGTTTCAGTGTCTTTTGCACGGGGTCGATGGACCGCTATCGTCGGCCCCAACGGCGCGGGTAAATCGACGCTTCTCGGCGCGCTGACTGGCCTGCTGCCTTACACCGGCGAGGTCGAGCTGCTGAGCCGGGCGATCAGCTCGCTGACGCCGCGCGAGCGCGCCCGGCGCCTCGCCTGGCTGGGGCAGGGCGGCAGTGCGCTCGGCGCGCATTCAACCTCGGCCGACGACCTCACAGCTTACGACCTGACGCTGCTCGGCCGCCTGCCGCACCTCGGCTGGCTGGCCGCGCCCGGTGCTGCCGACCACGCCGCAGCCGAGCGTGCGCTGCGCCGCACCCACGCCTGGGGTTGGCGCGCGCGCGCTTTCGGCACGCTGTCGGGCGGCGAGCGTCAGCGGGTTCTGCTGGCGCGCCTCTTGGCGGTCGAAGCTGAGGTGTTGTTGATGGACGAGCCACTCGCCAACCTCGACCCGCCGCACCAGGCCGACTGGCTGGTGCTGGTGCGCGAGCTGGTTGCGAGCGGCAAAACCGTGGTCAGCGTGCTGCATGAGATGAACTTCGCGCTGCATGCGGATGAATTGGTGGTGATGGCGCAAGGCCGGGTCACTTACCAGGGCGCATGCAGCGATGCGACTACGCACCGTGCGCTGGAGCAGGTTTTCGACAATCGCATCGCGATTCACCGGCTTGCGGGGCAGTGGGTGGCTCTGCCACGGTGATAGGCTTGTCTCACGATTTGCCCTGCGTCCCGGAAATCAAGCGCCCATGCCTCTTAACTACGCCGAACTGGAATCCCTGCGTCGCCAGCACCCAGCCTGGCGTTTGCTGGTGGCCGACCATGCGCCGCTGATCGCGAGCTTTTTACACCGGGCGTTTGTCGCCCCGAATGTCCGCGTGATGGTGCAGGCCGACTTGGTTGAGGCGCTTGAAGACAGCTTGTTCGGCCTGCGCGAGCAGCTGGGCGACCAGGCTTTCCCCAAATCGGCGCAAGACTATCTGAACGACTGGGCCGCCAACGACAAGGGCTGGCTGCGCAAGTTCTATCCTGCCGGGTCTGATGAGCCGCACTTCGATCTGACGCCGGCCACCGAGCGCGCCCTGGCCTGGCTCGCCACGCTGGGCGAGCGCGCTTTCGTCGGCACCGAGTCGCGTTTGCTGACGCTGTTTGCCTTGCTCCAGCAAATGAGCGAAGGCAGCCAGACCAACCCCGCTACCCGGCTGGCCGACCTGCAGAAAAAGCGCGATGAGATCGATGCCGAAATGGAGCGGGTGCGCAGCGGCGACATCGCGCTGCTGGGCGACACCGCGCTGAAAGACCGGTTCCAGCAATTCACCGGCCTGGCGCGTGAGTTGCTTACTGATTTCCGCGAGGTCGAGCACAACTTTCGCGGTCTCGACCGGCGCGTGCGCGAGCGCATTGCGCTGTGGGACGGTTCCAAGGGCGCGTTGCTGCAAGACATCATGGGCGAGCGCGATGCCATTGCCGACTCTGACCAGGGCCAGAGCTTTCGCGCCTTCTGGGATTTTTTGATGTCGCAGTCGCGGCAGGAAGAGCTGACTCAGTTGCTCGAACGGGTGCTCAGCCTGCCGCCTGTGCTGGCGATGCAGCCCGACCTGCGGCTGCGCCGCGTTCACTACGACTGGCTGGAGGCTGGCGAGCAGGCCCAGCGTACGGTGGCGCAGTTGTCGCAGCAATTGCGGCGTTTTCTGGACGACCAGGTCTGGCTGGAGAATCGCCGCATCATGGACTTGTTGCGCAGCATTGAAACCCGGTCGATCGCGCTGCGCGGCGCGCCGCCGCCCGGAAATTTCATGGGCATAGACGAGCTCGCCAGCAACATCGAGCTGCCGATGGAGCGCCCGCTGCATCAGCCGCCAAGCAAAGCCGCGCTAACAAGTCTGGTGCTCGAATGCGGCGAGGCTGACGTGGACATCACGGCGCTGTTTTCGCAGGTGCAGATCGACAAGGCAGCGCTGGCCGGCCACATCCGCCAATCACTGCAAACCCGAGTCCAAATCAGCCTGTCGCAACTGCTCCAGGCCCGGCCGCTGCAACACGGTTTGGCCGAACTGCTGGCCTACCTGCAACTGGCCAGTGAACAAGGCCACGCGGTGCTCGATGAATCGAATGTCGAGGTGATTGAGTGGGCTGCTTTTGACGCTGCACAGCAGCGGCTGATGCGCCGGGCACGCTTGCCGCAAGTTATTTTTGTGAGGGATTAATTTGATGAACCCAAGCGAGATTGACACCAGCTTGACGCGGCCTGGCGACGTGGCTGCCCCCGACCTGACGGCGCTTGTGGTGCCGCTGCTCAAGGGCGTTTTGTACCGCGATGAAGCGCCCGCGCTGTGGACGGCCCTGCTCGCCTTGCAGGCTAGAGTGCGCGACTACGTGGCCGTGCTGGGCCTGGAGCTGGCGCTCGATGAAGCCGAGGGCTATGCCTTTTTGCGTGCCCGAACGGCGCAGCAAGAAGACGAGGGCGATGGCCCCAAACTGCCGCGCTTGATTACCCGTCGGCCGCTGGGGTTTCAGTTGAGTTTGCTGCTGGCGCTGCTGCGCAAAAAACTCGCTGAACTCGATGCCAGCAGCGGCAGCACGCGGCTGATCTTGTCGCGCGATGAAGTGGTCGAGTTGATCCGCGTGTTTTTGCCCACCGGCAGCAATGAGTCGCGCTTGATCGACCAGGTCGATGTACACATGAACAAGGTCGTCGAGCTGGGTTTCATGCGGCGCATCAAGCCCCAGAACGCGGGCGCGCGGCAAGAGCCGATGTTCGAGGTACGGCGCATCTTGAAAGCCTATGTCGATGCGCAGTGGCTGGCCGATTTTGACCAGCGGCTGGCGGCCTATCAGGCGGTTAATCAGGTGCAATTGCACACCCCCGAAAACGAGGCTCGCGATGAATGACCGCAGCTTGCCCGACGCCGGCCTGTTCGACTCTCTTGCTGTCACCGCAGACGATGCGCTGGCGGGGTTTCGCCTCGCACGACTGGAGGTCCTGAACTGGGGCACCTTTGACAAGCGCGTCTGGCGGCTCGAACTCGGCGGCAAAAACGGCTTGCTGACAGGCGACATCGGCTCGGGCAAATCCACGCTGGTCGATGCCATCACCACGCTGCTGGTGCCGGCCCAGCGCATTGCCTACAACAAGGCCGCAGGCGCCGACGCGCGGGAGCGGACCTTGCGCTCTTATGTATTGGGGCACTACAAATCCGAGCGCAATGAGACCAGCGGCAATGCCAAACCCGTGGCCCTGCGCGGGCCGGGCAGTTACTCGGTCATCGTCGGCGTGTTTCATCACGCCGGCATTGACCAGGCCGTCACGCTGGCGCAGGTGTTCTGGATGAAAGATGCGTTGGGCCAGCCTGAACGTTTCTACGTGGTTGCCGACAAGCCGCTGACGATCGAGGGCGACTTCGGCAACTTCGGCACCGAGATCAGCCAGCTGAAAAAACGCCTGCGTAAAAACGGCGTCGAGCTGTTTGAGAGCTTCCCGCCTTACGGCGCACACTTTCGCCGCCGCCTGGGCATCGAAGGTGAGCAGGCGCTGGAGCTGTTTCATCAAACCGTGTCGATGAAGTCGGTCGGTAATTTGACCGACTTTGTGCGTCATCACATGCTCGAACCGTTCGATGTGGCCCCGCGCATCACCGCGCTGATTGCGCATTTCGACGACCTCAATCGCGCCCATGAAGCGGTGCAAAAGGCCAAGCAGCAAGTCGGTCTGCTCACGCCGCTGGTGGCTGACTGCGACAGCCACGCCGTCATCAGCGCCGAGGCCGAAGAACTGCGAGCCTGCCGCGACGCGCTGTGTACGCATTTCGCGGCGCAGAAGCTGGCCTTGGTTGAGTCACGCCTGGCCACGCTGGCCGCCAACCTGGCGAGCGAGAGCGCCAAAGTCGAGCGCGCCGAGGCGCAGAAGGCTGGGCAGCGAAGCCGCGAACGCGAGCTGCGCTTGGCCATTGCAGCCAGCGGCGGCGACCGCATCGCCCGCATCGCCGATGAAATTGCGCGCCAGCAAGGCGAGCTGGAGCGCCGCCGTGCCAACGCCGCTCGCTATGACGCATTGCGGCGCGAGCTGGGCTTGATCCAGGTGGCCGATGCCGAAGACTTGCTGGCTCAGCAGGCCAGTTGCATGCAGTTGCAAGAATCGGCAACGGTGCGCGGCGATGCCGTACAAAACGAGTTGACGGAACTCGGCGTGGACTTGCGGCAGGGCAAGCTGGAGCTCGATGAACTGAGCGCCGAGATCAAGTGCCTGAAAGCGCGGCGCAGCAACATCGACAGTGCGCAAATTGCGATGCGTGCGGCCCTGTGCGACGCGCTGGGTCTGCGCGAAGACGGCATGGCTTTTGCGGGCGAGCTGCTGCAAGTGCGTGACGGCGAGCGCGACTGGGAGGGCGCAGCCGAGCGCCTGTTGCACGGCTTTGCCCTGTCGCTGCTGGTGCCTGATGCGCATTACCCGCAGGTCGCGCAATGGGTTGATCAGACGCATCTCAAAGGCCGACTGGTGTACTACAGGGTGCGTGCGCCAACCCGCAGCGATGTGCCTTCGCTGCACCCCGACTCGCTGGTGCGCAAGATTGCCGTCAAGCCCGATTCACCGTTTTATGCGTGGCTTGAGCGCGAGGTGGCGCAGCGCTTTGACATCGCCTGCTGCGCCACGCAAGAGCAGTTCAGGCGCGAGGCCAAAGCCATCAGCCGCGCGGGCCAGATCAAGGCTGCGGGCGAGCGCCACGAAAAAGACGACCGGCGCCGGCTTGACGACCGCAGCCGCTATGTGCTGGGCTGGAGCAACGCAGGCAAGATCGCCGCGCTGGAGGCCAAACTGCAAGTGCTGGGCACGCGACTTGGCAACACCGGCGCCAAGCTCGCTCAATTGCAGGCCGAGCAACGGGCCATCGGCACCCGGCTGGCTACCTTGGCCAAGCTGGTCGAATACCGCGACTTCACCGAGCTTGATTGGCAAACTTTGGCGCGCGAAGTCGTCCGGCTGGAGGCCGAGCGCGAGCAGCTCAAGTCTGCGTCTGACTTGCTGCAAACCTTGATGGCGCAATTGACCGCGCTCGAAGCGGCGATGGCGCTCACTGAAACGCAGGTCCTGGCGCAGCGCCATCAACGCTCACAGACAGAGCAGAAAATCAGCGAAGCCCAGGCGCTGCGCAAACAGATTGAGGTGTTGCTCGCCGAGCCCGATGCCTACCGCAGCGCGCTGGCAGCGCGGCTGGCCGAGTTGCAGGCGCAGGTGCCGGGCCCACACAGCCTGACGCTCGAATCGTGCGACCAACGCGAGCGCGACATGCGCGGCTGGCTGCAAACCAGCATCGACGCGCAAGACGCCCGCATCAAGCGGCTGCAGGGCCGCATCATCGACGCGATGCGCTCGTTTTGCACCCGCTACCCGCTAGAGACGCAAGAGGTCGATGTGGCCGTCGAGGCTGCGGGCGAGTTCCGCGCTCTGCTGGCCCGGCTCACCGCCGACGACCTGCCGCGCTTTGAGGCGCGCTTCAAAGAGCTGCTCAACGAAAACACCATTCGCGAACTGGCGCATTTCAATTCGCAATTGCGGCGCGAGCGCGAAATTATCAAGGACCGCATTGAGCGCATCAACGAGTCACTTGCCGAGATCAGCTACAACCCCGGCCGCTACATCGTGCTGGTGGCAAATCCTTCGCCTGACGCCGATGTGCGCGACTTTCAGAGCGACTTGCTCGCTTGCCTCGAAGGCTCGCTGGGGGACGTGAGTGCAACGGCCGATGGCCCCGGCTCGCCCTATTCCGAAGCCCGCTTCCTGCAGGTCAAGCAACTCATCGAGCGCCTGCGTGGCCGCGAAGGCCAGGCCGAACTAGACCGGCGCTGGGCTGCGCGCGTGACCGATGTGCGCAACTGGTTTGCCTTTGCCGCCAGCGAGCGCTGGCGCGAAGACGGGCGCGAGCACGAGCATTACTCGGACTCGGGCGGCAAGTCAGGCGGGCAAAAAGAAAAGCTGGCCTACACCATCCTCGCGGCAAGCCTGGCTTATCAGTTTGGAATCGACTTGCAAGGCACGGACAAAGCGCGCTCGCGGCGCTTTCATTTCGTTGTGATCGACGAAGCCTTCGGGCGCGGATCAGACGAATCGGCGCAATACGGTTTGCAGCTGTTTCAGAAGCTCAATTTGCAGTTGCTCATCGTCACGCCGCTACAAAAAATCCACGTCATCGAGCCCTTCGTCGCCAGTGTCGGCTTTGTCCATAACGAAGAGGGCCGCTTGTCGATGCTGCGCAATCTGACCATCGATGAATACTGGCTTGAAAAAGAAAGCCTGGCTAAGGGCCAACTCAGGTGAGCTGGACCACGCCGACCGAGCTGCGCGCGCAGGTGCAAATGCTGTGGGACAAAGGACTGCTGCTCGGCGTGGGTGGCGATGTGGGGCCGGAGACTAGCGCGGCGTTGTTCCCGAAGCGCTTGCGCCTGCGGGGGCCGACTTCGAGCGACTTGTCGGCACGTTTCGACGACGTGCGACTGTGGATGGCCAATTTACGCGACAGCTCACCGCGTTTGCGGATCGTGCTGCGTCAGGTGCGGCACAGCGCCATCGGCAGCAACGCCGTGCCCGATGAAGTCTGGATTGACACCCGCGAAGACGCCCTGGCCCTGATTGGCAAGCAGCTAGACGCGCGCCGCTTTGAGGCGCTGGTGCAGGCGACTGCCACGCAGCATGCGCAGCTTTTGCCATGGCTGCATCAGCATCCGCTGCAGGCGCTGGCGCTGGCCGATGAATGGGCGCGCCTTCTGGCCATCGTCACATGGTGCCAAAGCCACCCCCGGCCCGGCATTTATTTGCGCCAGATTGACATTGCGGGCGTGGACAGCAAATTCATTGAGGCGCACCTGCGCGTATTGGCCGGGTTGCTGGAACTGGCTTTGCCGCCCGAACAAGTTGATGCCAGCGCCAGCGGGCAGAGCCAGTTTTGCCGACGCTACGGCTTTCGCGACAAGCCGCTGCGCATCCGCTTTCGACTGCTCGACCCCAAGCTATCGCTGCTGCCCGGCGCAGGCGAGCAAGACCTCGCTGTGACTGCAGCCGCCTTCGCCCAACTTGACCTGCCCGTCAGCCGCGTATTCATCACTGAAAACGAGATCAACTTTCTGGCCTTTCCTGCCGTGGCCGGCGCGATGGTGGTGTTCGGCGCGGGTTACGGTTTTGAGGTGCTGGAGGGTACGGCGTGGCTGCAGACGCGGCAGGTTTACTACTGGGGCGACATCGACACCCACGGCTTTGCGATCCTTGACCAGTTGCGTGCCCGGCTGCCGCAGGCGCAGTCGCTTTTGATGGACAGCGCCACCTTGATGGCCCACGAACTGCACTGGGACCAGGAGCCGAAACCCGAGCTGCGCGACTTGAACCGCCTCACGCACGAGGAACTGGCGCTGTTCGACGCCCTGCGCGACAACCGATTGGGCATGCGCTTGCGCTTGGAACAAGAGCGTGTGGGGCTGCGCTGGGTTAAATCGGCTCTGGCTGATTTGCCTTCGGACGGCAATGTGCCGCCGACCGCCACATACGAATAAAAAACGCATCGAAGAATGCCGAAAGTTTGAGATAAATCGGCCTGCAAACCAATCCAGACGGGCGCAGGAAGATCCTAAAATCATAGCAACTGCCGCCGCCAGAAGTCAGCCCGAAAGCTGCCGCGCCAGCAGCACCGCCACATGCACCGCCTCGCGCTGCGCGCCGTCCCTGATCTGGTGCCGGCAACTGGTGCCGTCGGCGACCACGATGGCGTCGGGTTGTTTGCGCACGGCGGGCAGCAGGCTTAGTTCGGCCATCTGCATCGAGACGTCGTAATGACTGGCTTCATAACCGAAGCTCCCCGCCATGCCGCAGCAGCTTGA
>JANOOO010000090.1:0-5782 GCA_031421375.1 Polaromonas sp. | reverse complement strand
AAGGGGGAAACCGCTGGCGGGAACGCACACGGAGGCCCGCCCGGCGGCGAGGCCATCGCGCCGGTCATCACCATCGACGACTTCGCCAGGATCGATTTGCGCATCGCCCGAATCGTCAATTGCGAAGCGGTACACGGCTCGGTCAAGTTGCTGCGTTTGACGCTTGATGTGGGCGAAGGCGCTGACCTGGAAGGGCGTCCCATCCTGCGCAACGTCTTCAGCGGCATCGCCAGCGCCTACCAGCCGCAAGACCTGATCGGCAAGCACACCGTGCTGGTCGCCAACCTGGCACCGCGCAAGATGAAGTTCGGCGTCAGCGAAGGCATGGTGTTGGCGGCCAGCCACGCGGGTGACAAGACGCAGCCCGGCATTTATGTGCTGGAGCCCTCGCCGGGTGCGCTGCCGGGTATGCGAGTCCGGTAGGCCATAGCGCGCCGATTGTGTTCGCGAACAACTGTTTATTGGTCAACCGCCGCCTAGCTTTCGACGCAATTGAACGGGGCTCAGTCGAGCGCGTCCGACCTTGCCTGCAGCCGGTCAAGGCCCCCTCGGATTGACGCTTTCCTCATCAGCCGAGCCCGTGCTGACCACGCGCTGATCGGCGTCAAGCACAGCGGTAAAAATACGCGCCGTGTTGGGCGAACTCAGGTAACGCCAGTCGTAGTGAATGGTTTGCTTCAACGCAAACGGCGTGACCTTCATCGGCTTGCCGAGCAGCTTTCTGACGCTTTCCATCGGCATGCCGGGCAACACGCGCTCGAAGTTTTGCGGGCTGAGCACCTGCCGCAGCGCGCTCATCTTGCCGTCCGCACCGATAGTGATCATGTAGTTGACGTTGCCAGCGGGCTGACGGTTGTACTCGAAGGTGCGCGCGCCGGGCGCAGCCAGCACGGCCAGCGTGGCGGCCGGCAGCGGCAGGCTGGCCATATCAGCCGCATCCCAGATTTTTTCGGGCTCGCCGAAGCGCTGCCGCACGTCGGCTTCGGTCGCCACGCCTTCTTCAAGCTCCTTGATCTTCTGCGCATCGCAGCCGAGCAAGCCCAGCAGCATAGCCATCAGCCCCATGGCAAGCACCCTTGTGAAAAATGGCCTCCCGGTCGCGCTCGTGGGCACCCGAAAACCGATGGCTAAATCTGAAAGCAATGGCACTGCAATCCCCCCGGTAAAATCCGCCCACTATACGTTCGGCCCTTCCCCAGCGTGACCCAAGGTTGTCCCATTCATGTCCCTTTTCTACCGCCCCCAATACACCTCCGACATCACGCAGTTCATCGCCCAGCTCAAGGCCGAACGCCCGACGCTTGAAGCCGAGCAACGCGCTGGCCGGGCCTTGCTGTGGGACAAAAACCTGAGCCGCGCCGAGCAGGCTGACCTGCAGGACGCCCAGGTGGCGCAGCAGCCTTATGTGTATGGCACCACGCCGCACCCAAACAGCCAATAATTCAAGAAAAAAAGCTTTTTGACCAATGCAGACGGGCGCAAGGAGCTCCTTTTTTTATAGCGACTGGCACGCCGACCAGCTCACCTGCCTGCACGCCAACTTGCCCCTCGCCTGCACCCGTCTCACGGGGTCGGCATCCACCGCATGACCGCCGCGCCTTCGCGTACCGCGCCATGAACCGCACGCACCCCCACTCCCCGGCTGCCCGGCCCGAGCTGCCTGCGCTGCCCACATCGGGGGGCGACGCGCATTCGCCAGCCGTCATCGACCAGGTCGCGCTGGCCCGGCTCTATGGCGAGCCGCTGTTTGCGCTGCCGCACGACTTGTACATCCCGCCCGATGCATTGCAGGTTTTTCTCGAAGCGTTCGAAGGGCCGCTCGACTTGCTGCTTTACCTGATCCGCAAACAAAATTTCAACATCCTGGACATTCCGATGGCCGCCGTGACGCGGCAATACCTGGTTTATGTCGATGAAATCCGCGTCACCAACCTCGAACTCGCGGCCGAATACCTGCTGATGGCGGCGATGCTGATCGAGATCAAGTCGCGCATGCTGCTGCCGGCCAAACGCGTGGCCGCAGGACAAGAGGCCGAAGACCCACGAGCCGAGCTGGTGCGGCGGCTGCTTGAATACGAGCAGATCAAGCTGGCCGCGCACAAGCTCAATGAGGTGCCGCAGTTCGGCCGTGATTTTTTGCGTGCGCAGGTGTTCGTTGAGCAGTCGCTGCAGCCGCGCTTTCCCGATGTGCATGTGCTTGACCTGCAGGAAGCCTGGCAGGCCATCGTCAAACGCGCGCGGCTGGTGCAGCACCATGTGATCTCGCGCGAGGCACTGTCGGTGCGCGAGCACATGAGCATCGTGCTGCGCCGCTTGCAGGGCCGCAAGTTTCTGGAGTTTGAAGACCTGTTTGAAGCCGCGCGTGGCATGGCAGTGCTGGTGGTGACTTTCATCGCCTTGCTTGAACTGGCCAAAGAGGGCCTGCTGGAGATCACGCAGGCTGAAGCCTTTGCGCCGGTTTATGTACGTCTGGCCTACACACCTGTATGACCCAAAACCAGTTTGATGTGTTGATCGTCGGCAGCGGCCTGGCTGGCCTGTCGGCTGCCCTGCACCTCGCACCGACGCACCGTGTGGCTTTGCTGACCAAGCGCGGCATCGGCGACGGCTCCAGCGGCTGGGCCCAGGGCGGCATTGCTGCGGTGCTGGGTGCGGGCGACAGCTTTGACGCGCATGTCAGCGACACGCTGATTGCTGGCGCTGGCCTGTCCGATCCGGCGGCGACGCGCTTTGTCGTCGAGCAGGCACCGGGCACCATTGCCTGGCTGCAGCAGCTAGGCGTTCCATTCACGCTTGAAGGCGGCGCGCTCCACCTGACGCGGGAAGGCGGGCACAGCGCCCGGCGCGTGGCCCACGTGACCGACGCCACCGGCAAGGCCGTGCAGGACACGCTGATCGCGCAGGTGCGCCGCACGCCGGGCATTGTGGTGTTCGAGGGACATGCGCTGGTGGACCTGATTACCAGCCGAAAACTCGCCGCGAAAAACGGCACATCTACGCCGACGCGCGAGCTTGAGGCCGACCGCTGCCTGGGCCTGTATGCGCTCAACCAGGCCAGCGACGAGGTCGTGACGTTTAGCGCCCCGCAAACCATTGTGGCCACCGGCGGTGCCGGCAAGGTGTACCTCTACACCACCAACCCCGATACCGCCACGGGTGACGGCATCGCTGCGGCCTGGCGCGCCGGTTGCCGCGTCGCGAACATGGAGTTCGTGCAGTTTCACCCCACCTGCCTGTATCACCCGCACGCCAAGTCGTTTTTGATATCGGAAGCGGTACGCGGCGAAGGCGGCCGGCTGCTGCTGCCCGACGGCACGCGCTTCATGCCGCAGCACGATGCCAGAGCCGAGCTGGCACCGCGCGACGTGGTGGCAAGAGCGATCGATTTCGAGATGAAAAAGCATGGCATTGACTGCGTGTATCTGGACATCTCGCACCAGCCGCTCGCCTTCATCCTGGCGCACTTTCCCACCATCCACGCGCGCTGCCTGGAGTTTGGAATCGACATCGCCACGCAGCCGATCCCGGTCGTGCCGGCCGCGCACTACACCTGCGGCGGCGTGCTGACCGACCTGGACGGCCGCACCGATGTCGCGGGCCTGTATGCCATTGGCGAGACCGCGTGTACCGGCCTGCACGGTGCCAACCGGCTGGCCAGCAATTCACTGGTCGAATGCATGGTGCTGGCGCGGGCTACGGCACAGCGCATCGTCAGCGAGCCGCAGGCAGCGCCTGGCCCCCTGCCCGCCTGGGACGACAGCCGCGTCACCGACGCCGACGAGGCCGTGGTGATCTCGCACAACTGGCACGAACTGCGGCGCTTCATGTGGGACTACGTGGGCATCGTGCGGACCAACAAACGCCTCGAACGCGCAGCCCACCGCATTGCGCTGCTGCAAGCCGAGATTCATGAGTTTTATGCAAACTTTCACATCACCGGCGATCTGCTTGAACTGCGCAACCTGGTGCAGGTTGCCGACCTGATCGTGCGCTCGGCGCAAGCCCGGCACGAAAGCCGGGGTTTGCATTTCAGTCGGGACTATCCGCACACCGACGAGCTGGCAAGCCCGACGGTTTTAACGCCCGGCCAGACCTGATGAGTCACGCCGCACCGATATTCGCTACGTGCGCACCCACCGGCTGACTATTTTTCTGGGCAGCCGTAAAAGCCAGCATACGGTCAATCGGTAGCCGCGCCCGCAAACCCAGCGCCGGATCGACGTGGACTTCATTGATGCCGTGCTCCAGCGCCTGTGCCAGTCCCTGCAGCCCGTTCATCGCCATCCACGGGCAATGCGCGCAGCTTTTACAGGTGGCGCTTTGGCCCGAAGTCGGTGCCTCGATAAACGTCTTGCCGGGGTTCAGCGTGCGCAGTTTGTGCAGCATGCCGGTGTCGGTGGCGACGATAAATTCGCGCGCATCGAGCTCTTGCGCCGCCCGCAAAATGGCCGAAGTCGAACCGACCGCATCGGCCAGCGCGATCACGTCGGCCGGCGACTCGGGATGCACCAGCACCCTGGCCTGCGGGTGCTCCTTTTTCAGTTCCGCCAGCTCGAAAGCCTTGAACTCGTCATGCACGATGCACGCACCATTCCACATCAGCATGTCGGCCCCGGTCTGCGCCTGGATGTAGGCTCCCAGATGCTTGTCCGGTGCCCAGAGAATTTTTTGACCTTGCTCTTTCAGCGCACGAACAATATCAACCGCGCAGCTCGACGTCACCAGCCAGTCGGCCCGCGCCTTGACGGCGGCGCTGGTATTGGCATAGACCACCACCGTGCGCTCAGGATGCGCGTTGCAAAAGGCCGCGAAGGCCCCAGCCGGGCAGCCGAGGTCGAGTGAGCAGGTGGCGTCAAGATCGGGCATCAGCACGCGTTTGGTCGGCGACAAAATCTTGGCGGTCTCGCCCATGAAACGCACGCCCGAAACGATCAGGGTCTGCGCCGGATGGTCGCGGCCAAAACGTGCCATTTCCAGTGAATCGCTGACGATGCCGCCGGTTTCGTCGGCCAGGTCCTGCAGGTCTGGATGTACGTAATAGTGCGACACCATCACCGCCGCGCGCTCCTTGAGCAAGCGGCGGATTTTGTCCTTCAACTGTTCGCGCAGCTGCGCTGTGGGCTCAAGCGGCACGCGGGCCCACGCATGCTGCGTGCCGCACGCAGGCTGCTCGAATTCAACGTCGATGAGCTCAGTCATGTGTACTCCTCATGCAGCTTGAAAACGCATTGAAAAATCAACCGCCTGGACGTCTTTGGTCAGGCCACCAACCGAAATGCGGTCCACGCCGGTCTCGGCCAAGGCGCGCAGCGAGTCCAGCGTCACGCCGCCAGAAATCTCCAGCGTGGCGCGCCCGGCATTGACGCGCACCGCCTCGCGCAGCGTGGGCAAGTCCATGTTGTCGAGCAGCACCATGCGGGCGCCGGCATCGAGCGCTTCAACCAGTTGCGCGAGGCTTTCAACCTCAATCTGAACGAACTTTGCTTCACTGCCCATCTTCGCCGCAGCGGCCAGCACCTGTGCAATGCCGCCTGCCGCCGCAATATGGTTTTCCTTGATCAGCACCGCATCGAAAAGCCCGATTCGGTGATTGGTGCCGCCGCCCATGCGCACCGCATATTTCTGCGCCAGCCGCAGGCCGGGCAAGGTCTTGCGGGTATCGACAATCTGCGCGGGCGTGCCGCTGACGGCCTCGACATAGCGCGCGGTCTTGCTGGCAACGGCACTGAGCAACTGCAAAAAATTAAGTGCCGTCCTTTCGGCCGTCAACAGCGCCTGCGCC
>JANOOO010000089.1:0-6017 GCA_031421375.1 Polaromonas sp. | reverse complement strand
GCACGAAGCGGTCGATGAATTGACAGCGCACGCGGGCGCACCGGCACCGAACGTCGGTGGGGCGGGCGGTGGCATGGTCGATGTGTACCGCCTGCTGCAGCCGGCCACCACTGACGCCGCCTACACCTGGTGGAGCAACCGCGGCCAGGCTTACGCGAAAAACGTCGGCTGGCGGCTGGACTACCACCTGGCGACGCCAGCGTTTGCGGCGCTGGCGCGCAGCGAGCACATCTTCAGGGAGCAGCGCTTTTCGGACCACGCGCCGATCACGGTGGATTACGACTTTGCGATTTGAGAGTCCATCGGGCATGGCCGGGCCGGTCGCCAGTCGCCAGTCGCCAGTCGCCAGTCGCCAGTCGCTATTAAAATAGTAGCTGCTTACGCCCGAGTTTATTGGGCTGAGGCCGGATTTTCCTTGAATTTCAGATGTTTTCGGGTAGCCTCGACAGGGGCTCATGGATCCGGGGAGCCCTCACCCCTGCCCTCTCCCCGGGGGAGAGGGAGTCAAGTCAAAACACGGGAGTTGGGTCCCCTCTCCAACTGGCGAGCGGGCCAGTACTGATCCCGCTGGAGGCAGGGCCTGTATTGATCCCCTCTCCCGCTGGCGGGAGAGGGCCAGGGTGAGGGTGGGGGGCTCAAGCACCGCAGCCGAAAAATCGACCAGGCGCAAGCTCAACCGCGCGCCCGCTCGTACAGCGCCTGCACCTTCGGCACATTGCCCTGCAGTTGCTGGATGCGCGTCGGCCCTGACGGGTGGCTTGACAGAAAAGACGGCCCACCTGCCTTGCCACCGGCCTGTCCCATTTTTTGCCACAAGCTGACCGCCGCCTGCGGGTTGTAGCCGCCACGCGCGGCGATCTCCAGGCCGACCAGGTCGGCCTCGGTTTCATCGTCGCGACTAAAGCGCAGCGACAGCAACTGCGTGCCGACATTCGCCGCCAGCCCGCCCAGGTCACCCAGCCCGAATAGCGAAGCGCCGAGCGACAGCAGCGTGCTCGTGCCTTGCGTTTTGGCGATGCGTTCGCGCGCATGCTCGCGCAACGCATGGGCCATCTCGTGGCCCATGATCATCGCGACTTCTTCGTCAGTGAGCTTCAGCTGCTCCAGGATGCCGGTATAAAACGCGATCTTGCCGCCGGGCATACAAAACGCGTTGATCTGCTTGCTGCCAATCAGGTTGACTTCCCACTTCCACGATTTGGCGCGGTCGTTCCACTGTGCGCTGTGCGGGATCAACCTGGTCGCGATGCCGCGCAGACGCATCAATTGCGGGTCGTTGGCGGGGGCGAGCGCGCCTTGCGCTTTCGCATCGCTCAGGGTCTTGGCATATTGCTGGGTGGCGGCTACTTCGAGCTCTTCAGCGGGCACCAGATTGCGCAGCTGCGAAGCCTTGCCGACATCGACTTGCGCCGCCGCAGGCGCGCTCGCCAAAGCCGCAGCCGTACCCGCTGCGGCGAGTAAAAAGGCCCGGCGTCCGGGCCAGGCGTGGTGTTGGGAATTACAAAGTTGGCACATGCTGCACGGCCCTTTCCATCGTTGACGAAACCGAATTTGACAGACGCATCGATTCACCTGCATCGAACCACCTGCATTGATGCCCCAGAACCCGCGAAAAGTGAGGTCTCCCGTTCAATAATAGTCACAAAACAAGGCCGCCATGTCAGACAAGATGCTAAGCGCCGGGGCTGCCGCCTCGGCCGTTTTAACCGATGCAAGCGCCTCGCCATCGCCGCCCGCCAAGCCCACCTGGCGCGAGGTCTGGCGCGTGTACCGCGAGCCCGCCACGCTGCGCATGCTGCTGCTCGGCTTTTCTGCCGGGCTGCCTTTGCTGCTGGTCTTCGGCACGCTGAGCTTCTGGCTGCGTGAGGCCGGCATTGACCGCACCACCATCGGTTTTTTAAGCTGGGTCGGGCTGGCCTACGCTTTCAAATGGGTCTGGGCACCGCTGGTCGATCGCATGCCGATTCCGCTGCTGACGCGCTGGCTGGGCCGGCGCCGCAGCTGGCTTTTGCTGGCGCAACTGACAGTGATGGCCGGGCTGGTTGGCCTCGCACTGACTGACCCGCGCCTGGCCCTGTTGCCCGCCGTGTGGTGCGCCCTCGCGGTGGCTTTCGGCTCGGCCACGCAAGACATCGCGCTTGACGCCTACCGCATTGAATCAGCCGACACGCCGCGCCAGGCCGCGCTGGCAGCCGCCTACCAAACCGGCTACCGCATCGCGATGATCTGGGCCGGGGCTGGTGCGTTGTGGATCGCCGCGCGGTTCGAGATCACCGGCGGCGCGGCTTACCAGCCTGCGGCGTGGCGTGCGGCCTACCTGGCGATGGCGGCGTCGATGCTGCTTGGCGTTATCACTGTGTTGCTCTCGCCCGAGCCTGCCGCCCGTGCTTATGCGCCCGCACGCAACGCGGCCGAGTGGCTGCGCGGCGCGCTGATTGAGCCCTTCGCCGATTTTTTGAAGCGCTACGGCAAGCAGGCGCTGCTCATCCTCGCGCTGATTGCGATCTACCGCATCAGCGACGTGGTGATGGGCATCATGGCGAACCCGTTTTACGTTGATATGGGCTACACCAAAGACGAGGTGGCCGCCGTGACGAAGATCTACGGCGTGATCATGACGCTGGTCGGCGCCTTCGCGGGCGGTGCGCTGGCGATGCGCTTTGGCGTGATGCGCGTGCTGTCGTTGGGCGCACTACTGAGCGCCGCGACCAACCTGCTGTTTGCCTGGCTGGCGACGCGCGGCCATGACGTGAGCGCGCTGATTGTGGTGATTGCCGCCGACAACCTCGCCAGCGGCATTGCGTCGGCGGCCTTCATCGCGTATTTGTCGAGCCTGACCAACGTCAATTACTCGGCCACGCAGTACGCGATTTTCACCTCGATGATGCTGCTGTTGCCGAAGGCCCTGGCCGGTTATTCAGGTGCCGCAGTCGATGCCTGGGGCTACGTGAATTTCTTCACGGCGACAGCATTGCTGGGCCTGCCTGCGCTGCTTTTGGTGATGCTCGCCTCTAGGCAAAACAAGCCTGTAGCCCAATGAATACGGGCTCAAGCAGCTCTCTTTTTTATAGCAACTGCCGGTTGTGCCGGGCGTTTACGTCACCTTTACGATGGCTTCAAGCGCACTTGCCGCTCAGCGCGCACCATTGCCCAGACACCCCGGCCCCATCCCCACGCAAACAAGCAAGGCAGCCATGACCCAGCAGCTTTTGATGATCGAAGACGACACCCGTCTGGCCAACATGGTTAGCGAATACCTGCGCCAGGCCGGCTACGACGTGACGCACGCGGCCGACGGCGCAAGCGGGCTGGCGGCGCTAGCCGCAGCCATGCCTGACCTGATCATTTTGGACCTGATGCTGCCCGACATGGACGGCCTGGAGGTGTGTCGCCGCATCAAGGCGCAGGCTGGTGCCAGCGGCGGCCCCGGCCCGGCGATTTTGATGCTGACGGCCAAGGGCGACCCGATGGACCGCATCGTCGGCCTGGAGATCGGCGCTGACGATTACCTGCCCAAACCCTTCGAGCCGCGCGAGTTGCTGGCGCGCATTCGCGCGGTGCTGCGGCGCAGTGCGGAAGTCGCCAGTGCGGGCAGCGCGGGCGCGCACAAGGTGATGCGTTTTGGCTCGCTGGAGATTGACCGCGATGCGCGCGCCGTGACGGTGGCGGGCGCGCTGTGCGAGCTGACCTCCTATCAATTCGACTTGCTGGTGGCATTGGCCGAGCGCGCTGGCCGCGTGCTCAGCCGCGACCAGATCATGGAGGCCGTGCGCGGCCGCGAGCTCGAAGCCTTTGACCGCTCGATTGATGTTCACATGGGCCGCATCCGCAACGCCATCGAGCTTGAGCCCAAAGACCCGAAACGGATTTTGACGGTGCGCGGCGTCGGCTACGTCTTCGCCAAGCAGCAGGACTGAAGCCGCCCAATGCCCGCACTATGCCCAGCATGACGCGCGCGCTCTGGTCGCGCTTCACCTCGCATCTGTATGTGCGCATCTGGCTTGCCGTGGTCGCGACCATTGTGGTGCTGACATTTGCCGTCGGCACCGCGTGGCAATTGACGCGCCCGCTGCCGCAGTTGCCGATTCGTGAGGTCATTGTCGAGAACGCCGCCGGTGAGGTCATCGGCACCGCGCAGACGCGGCCTGGGCGCAAGCGCGGTGAAGAGCTTGAGTTCGAGGTCGTCACCAAAGGCGGCGAGACACTCAATATTTCGCTGCCCCGCCCGAAGCGCCAGCCGGGCGCAAACGCGCCGTGGATACGCCCGCCGTTTGGTTTCGGCTGGATGCTCGCTGTCGTGGGCCTTGCGGTCGCACTCGGCGCTTACCCCATCATCCGGCGCCTGACGCTGCGGCTTGAGGCGCTGCAAAGCGGTGTCGAGCGCTGGGGCGCGGGCGATTTGTCCACGCGCCTCAAAGCCGACGGCAAAGACGAGGTGGCGTTTCTGGCGCGCCGCTTCAACCACGCGGCCGAGCGCATTGAGACGCTGATGGAGTCGCACAAGTCGCTGCTCGCCAATGCCTCGCACGAGTTGCGTTCGCCCTTGGCGCGAATCCGCATGAGTCTTGAACTGTTGAATGAAGCCCCCACGCTCCCCGCTGCGCGTGGCTCGCTCCCCCCCGAGGGGGCTGAGGGCCGCGGCTCCGAGTCTGCCAGTGCAGACTCGGACGGCCCGCAGAGGGACTGCGTCTCGCAGTCAGGCGGCCTGCAAGGTGAGCTTGCTTGGGGCGGCCCGTCGCTGCGCTCGTCGTCGTCAGCTCTGGCTGCCAGGTTGGAGATCAAGCGCAGCATCACCGAGCTGGACCAGCTGATCGACGAGATTCTGCTGGCGAGCCGGCTTGACGCCAAACAAAGTGATGCCGAGCCGTTCGAGCTGGTTGATCTGACCGGGCTCGCCGCCGAGGAGTGCGCGCGTGTCGGTGCCGAACTCCATGCTGATTTGCTTGCCCACGCCGTGGCTGGCGGCCGGGTAGAGGGGAGCGCGCCCCCCGACTTGCAAACCACGCACAGCCTCACCGTCAACGGCTCGCCGCGCCTGCTGCGGCGGCTGATACGCAACCTGCTTGAAAACGCCCGGCGCTACAGCACGGGAGAGGTGGAGCTGAGTCTGGCCCGACAGCAACGCAGCGGCCGACACGTCGCAGTCATTCAAGTCAACGACCGCGGCCCCGGCGTGCCGCCCGAGCAGCGCGAGCGCATCTTTGAGCCGTTTTACCGGCTGCCCGGTGCCAGCGAGCGCGAAGGCGGCGTCGGGCTGGGGCTGGCGTTGGTGAAATCCATCAGCCAGCGCCACAGCGGCAGCGTTCGTTGCGAAGCGCGAGCGGGGGGCGGCGCTTCGTTTGTGGTGGAGCTTCCGCTCGGCGCTTGATTCGTCGTCTGCCCGCGCATCAGCCATCCTTCCAGCGCTACTGGCGAAACCGTACACGCCTGATCGCGCCAAACTCTAAAACCAAACTAGCTGCTTTTCTTTGTTACTTGCGTGCGACACGCATCCCCCATTTGGAGGATGGTCAAACCTGGCAATGTGAGCGAAAGTAATCCCATTGCTGTCACACAAGGCCAACCGGGAGGCAGGCACTTTTCCAAGGGTAAAAGGAGTTAGGGTTTAGGGGTTAGAAGAAAAATGGTGAGCCAATGTCATTTGGGGTGAATTGGTATCCACGAGGGGCGCAATGCGAACTTCTTGATAAAGCCGCCGCGAGGCGGCTTTCTTTTGCCTGTTGCACTTGGGACTTGAATGCGACGCCGAAAATATCAGTCATTTCAGGCCCTGCTCCACAGCCAACGGGCGCAAGCAGCTATAAATTTACTAGCACCGAATCGGGATCAATATCGTTCAGGCAGCGCGTATGCCCAAGCGGGCAGTCGCGTTCATAGCAGGGTGCGCAGTCCAGCGGCGGCTGGTAGTGCGCATCATTCTTCAGCCAGATGACTGTAGCCCGCTCGTTGAGCGGAGGGGTGTGCAGCGGGCTTGATGAACCGAAGATCGCCACCTGCCGAACACCCAGTGCAGCTGC
>JANOOO010000088.1:0-1731 GCA_031421375.1 Polaromonas sp. | reverse complement strand
AAAAACGCCGGCGACATCATCATGCTGGAGCCCAACGGCAGGCGTATTCTGGAGGTCATCGGCAAGGACGCCGGGCCGAAGGGAATCATCCTGCCCGAGCAGATGCAGGCGGCGATTGCTGCTTTGCATGCAGCGATTGCTGTGGAAGAGAAATTGCTGCAAGAGCCCGGTGCGCATGCACTCGACGGCTTAAGCCTGCGCCAGCGCGCCGTGCCGTTTATCGACCTGCTGCAGCGCAGCCACAAGTCCGGCAACGAGGTGGTCTGGGGCGTTTAGGACGGTGCCGCAAGTCTGCGGACTTCATGCAACGGAATTGGGCTCCGAATCCAGCACCGTTGCCAGAGCCGCATCAAAAGCGCGCGGCTGCTCGAACTGCACCCAGTGACCGGCGCCCTCAATCCACTGCAAGCCGCGAAAGTCTGGCGCGGCATTGAAAGCCTGCAGCAGCGCGCCCTGCCGCTCGCGGTACAGCGCGTCCTCGCGGCCGTAGATGGCATGTACCGGGCAACGCACGCTGGCGAGCGTCTGCGCCAGCACGTCGGTGTAGGCCAGCCGACGGCCCTTCATGCGGTCGCGCAGCGTGTTGGCGGTATGCAGTGCGAGCGCCAGCGCATTGATGGACTCGGGCTTGAACAGCATTAGCGCCGCCAAGTTTTGCCGGTGTACAGCCTCACGTTCGGCGGTGCCCACCAGGTGCCGCCAGCGGGTCAGCGTGATGGTGTTGCGCGACGCCACGCCAAGCCCGGGCGCGCCGACCAGCACCAGCCGCTGGAACCGCTCCGGAAACTGCGCGGCGATAAAACAGGCCACCATGCCGCCAAATGAAAACGCCACCACATCGCAGGCCGTGCCTGCCAGCAGCACGCGCAGGCCCTGCTCGACCGGCGCGGGCAATGCATCGGCATCGCTGCCGCTAGCGGGCAAAGCCGAATCGCCGAAGCCTGGCAAGTCAGCCGCATAGACGCTACGGCCTGCGCCGACCAGCGCGGCTATGTTGCGCAGCCAGTGCGTCCAGCTGCCGCTGCCGCCGTGCAGCAGAACCACCGGCGGCTTTCCGGTGGGCCGGTCGGGTTGCCAGTGGTGCCAGACCATGGTGCCGTCGCCGCAGGGGGTCTCCAGCCGGGTGGCGCTGGCGAGGAGCGGCTGGACTTCGGCAGGCTGATCGATGAGGGGGTCAGAATTCATGTTCTTTTTTTTGGGGGGGTGAACGGCTGCCGGGGGCGTCGTCTGCATGAGCCACCAAACTTGCCAGTCCCGCCAGTGGCCAGTCAGGTTCGACCTGCGTCGGCCTTACTTGAAATGATCAAACGAAGCAAAGCGATTCTGCACGCTTCGCCCTGTGACATCGACGAGCCGTATCCCCGCCTGAAGGTCAATCCGGCCGATGCGCGTGACCGCCGTGGCGGCGCGAAGTGCTGCGGCTTGGACGGCCTGGCGCGCTGACTCGGGTGCGGTGAAGGCCAGCTCGTAGTCGTCGCCGCCAGCAAGCACCCATTCAAGCCGGGTTTCTGCATCGATTAGGCCGTCAGACCAGTCAGGGTGGGCGCGAGCAGCTAGTAAATCTATAGCAACTGCAGTGTCGATGGTGAGGCCCACACGAGACGCAGCGAGCACGTGCTGCAAGTCGCCGAGCAGGCCGTCGCTCAAGTCGATGGCGCTGCTCGCGATGCCGCGCAGCGCCGCGCCAAGCGCCACGCGCGGTGTCGGTTGCTCCAGCCGGACGCGCGCTGC
>JANOOO010000087.1:0-2756 GCA_031421375.1 Polaromonas sp. | reverse complement strand
GCATCGACGGTCGAGACGAAGCGCGGGTCTTTCGGGTCGATGAAGCCGACTTCAATCATCAACAACACGCTGGCGTCGAGGTCGCGGCCACCGAAGCTCTCGGCAAACGCCTGGCGCTCTTCGCTCCATGACTCGGCCAGGATGCGCTGCTGCATGTGGTGGGCGTGACCATGCCAGTAAGCCTCGCGCTCGGGGAAATTTAGCACCCTGGCAATCTTGCCGAGGCGGTCGCAGGCGGCCCAGCACATCAGCGCCGACGAGGTGTGAACGCGCGCGCGGGTGCGCAACTCCCACATGCCAGCGTCGGGCTTGTCGTAATGGCGAATGGCCTGCTCGCCGACCTCTTCCATGCGTTTGAATTCAGCCGGCCCGGCGCGGTGCAGCAGGCGCTCGTCGTGAAAAGCCTGCGCCGCGCCCAGCACCACGTTGCCATACACGTCGTGCTGAAAATGCTCTTGCGCCTGGTTGCCGACGCGTACCGGCCCCATCCCCCGGTAGCCAGCGAGGTGCGTCAGCACTGACTCGGGCATGTCACGCTCCAGGCCAATGCCGTAGAGCGGCTGAATGTGCCCGCCTTTGGCCTCGACCACGACATTGCTCAGCCAGCGCAAATAGTCTTCCAGCGTGCCGGTTTCTGACAGACTGTTAAGCGCACGCACGACAAAAAACGCATCGCGCAGCCAGCAGTAGCGATAGTCCCAATTGCGCTGGCTGCCCGGCGCTTCCGGGATGCTGGTCGTCATCGCCGCGACGATGGCACCGGTGTCTTCAAACAGCGAGAGCTTGAGCGTGATGGCGGCCCGAATCACCGCTGACTGCCATTCAAGCGGAATGTGCAGGCCCTGGCAGTATTTGCGCCAATAAAAAATGGTCTCTTGCTCGAAGCTGCGCGCCGTATCGGCAATGCCGCCCACCAGACTTTCGTCGGCACCGAGAAGAAAGTTGTGCTCGCACGTCAGCACGAAAGGCTGGCCCGACAAGATGTGCGAGATCGGCGCATCGGTGTTCAGCCGAAGCGTCAGGTCGTCGCCGACAAATCGCAGATGGTTGCTGCCCTGCGTCACCAGCGGCTTACGCCGACCCCAGTCAAAACGCAGGTCAAGCATGACCCGGATACGCGGCGCACCGACCACCGGTTTGACGCGGCGGACCAGCGTCATCGGCCTGAAAAACCGGGAGCGCTGGAAAAAGCGCGGTGCGAAATCGGTGATCTGGATCGACTGGCCCGATTTGTCGATCAACTCGGTGCGCAGCACGGCGGTGTTCGGGTCATACCACTGGCGCGACTCGGCGAAGTCTTCGATCTCGATGCCGAAAGCGCTGGAGGTATCGCTTGAGGTAGAGCTGGAAGACGCGCCAGGAGAAGCGTTAAAAGAAGCGCCAGATGAGTCGGCCTGAATTTCCCCTGGAGCGGCGCTGGCGTCGGGCGGCTGCCCATGCTGGAGCAGGGCGTTGAAGACCGGGTCGCCGTCGAAACGCGGAAGGCAGCACCAGACGATACGCCCGCGCTGATCAATCAGTGCGCTGAAAGCGCAGTTGCCAATGACGCCCAGCGCCAGTGAGGCCGGCGCGGGCGGGCCGAAGCCTGTAGCGCTGTAGGCGACGCTCACCGGTTGGCAGCCTGCTGCATCGAAGAGGTTGCCGAAACTGGCGTAGAGGCGGGTGATTTCGATAGTTTGAGCCAGCGCAGAACGTCAGCCGGCGAGGCACAGCGTCGGCTGGCGAGCGTGGCACCCGGGCCGACCTTGATGCCGATGCCACCCAGAGCTTCAACCACTGAAAAGCCGCTTTCGTCGGTCGCGTCGTCACCGACGAAAACTGGAATGCGGCCCTTGAACGCGGGCAGCTGCATAAAGTCGCTGATGGCCGTTCCCTTGCTGATGCCGGACGGTTTAATCTCAAATACGCATTTGCCGTGCAGCAGTTCGACGCCGGCCGTCGCCTCCGCAGCGACCGCCATGAATTGTTGGCATTCGGCCTGCCATTGGGGTGCCTGTCGGTAGTGCAGGGCCACCGCTGCGCGTTTGACCTCAACGAGAAGCCCGGGCTTGGCGGCGGCAAATACCTGCGCTGCCTGCACGAGCTGGCTCAGATCGGGGTGCGCCAGCAAGACAGCGTCCTCGCCTGCCGCGATCCGGCGCAGCGCACCATGCTCAGCCGCCAGTGGCAAGCGCAGCGGCTTGAGAAATCGGTCCAGATCCGGCAGGCTGCGACCGGACACCACCGCCAGCGCACCACCAAGGCGGGTTTGAAGCTGCAACAGCGTTGCCGTCAGGCCAGAGGGAACCATCACCGCATCGGGGTCGCTGGCAAGATCAACCAGGGTGCCGTCAAAGTCAAGAAACAGCGCTGTTTGCGCGCTGATTGCGGGCAACTCACCTGTAATTCGAAATTCATCTGTTGGTGTGCCGGGCAGCCCGCTGTCGGGCGGCGGCACCGTTGTCAAAAAAAGAGTTGAATCGGACGCTTGCGCCTGGGAAGGGCGACCGGACGAGGAAGACAAGTTGCCAAATACGGACCGGGATGCTGACGCGAAGAAGCTGGAAGCGAAGTTCATGAAACCAACAGTAACTATTTTGGTTGCGGTTGTTTGTAGGAATAACGCCTTTTGCTTGTAGGAAAGATGCCCTATTCTAGATTGGTGCTTTGGCCTTGATCAATGCCTCGCCATCACATTCAAACGCAGGCAGTCGAGGCGTGTACACAGTGGGAAAGGGTGTGAATGCGAGCACGCCCCGTAAAGCGCGAGCGGCGCT
>JANOOO010000086.1:0-4446 GCA_031421375.1 Polaromonas sp. | reverse complement strand
AACCGGCTCGTCAGCGCATGCACCTTTGCGCGCACGGCGTCGATGTGGGCGGCGTCACGCGGCTTGTCGAGCACGTCGGCAATCAGGTTGGCCGTCAGCCGGGCTTCTTCGTCCTTGAAGCCGCGCGTCGTCATCGCCGGGGTGCCGATGCGCACGCCGCTTGTGACCATCGGCTTCTCGGGGTCGTTCGGAATCGCGTTTTTGTTGATGGTCATGTGCGCGCTGCCCAGCACCGCCTCGGCTTCCTTGCCGGTGATCTGTTTGGAGCGCAGATCGACCAGCATCAAATGGCTTTCGGTGCGGCCACTGACGATGCGCAGGCCCCGTGCAGCTAGCGTCTCAGCCATGATTTGCGCGTTTTTTAGCACCTGTTGCTGGTAAGCCTTGAAGCCGGGTTGCATTGCCTCTTTGAAGGCGACCGCTTTGGCGGCAATCACATGCATCAGCGGGCCACCCTGCAG
This sequence comes from Polaromonas sp., assembly GCA_031421375.1. GTDB lineage: Bacteria > Pseudomonadota > Gammaproteobacteria > Burkholderiales > Burkholderiaceae_C > Polaromonas. Next base: position 3,985 of record JANOOO010000086.1, on the reverse strand, counting down.
GCCAGGGAAGATTGCGCTGTTGATGGCTTTTTCGTGCTGCGACTTCATCAGGATGATGCCGCCGCGCGGGCCGCGCAGGCTTTTGTGCGTGGTCGATGTGACGACGTCGGCGTGTGGCACCGGGTTGGGGTACACGCCCGCAGCCACCAGGCCGGCATAGTGGGCGATATCGACCATGAAAATCGCGCCCACGTCTTTGGCGACTTTGGCAAACCGGGCAAAGTCAATCTGCAGGCTGTAGGCCGATGCGCCCGCAATGATCAGCTTGGGTTTGGACTCATGCGCCTTGCGCTCCATCGCGTCGTAGTCGATTTCTTCCCTGTCGTTCAAGCCGTAAGAAACCACGTTAAACCACTTGCCGCTCATGTTAAGCGCCATGCCGTGCGTCAGGTGGCCGCCTTCGGCCAGGCTCATGCCCATGATGGTGTCGCCGGGCTTTAAAAACGCCAGAAATACTGCTTCGTTAGCCGATGCGCCGCAATGCGGCTGCACGTTGGCGGCGTCGGCACCAAAAATCTGTTTGACGCGGTCAATGGCGAGTTGCTCGGCCACATCGACATGCTCACAGCCGCCGTAGTAGCGACGGCCCGGGTAGCCTTCGGCGTATTTGTTGGTGAGCTGCGAGCCCTGCGCCGCCATGACGGCGGGTGAGGCGTAGTTTTCGCTGGCGATCAGCTCGATGTGCTGCTCTTGCCGGGCGTTCTCGGCCTGAATCGCGGCATAAATTTCGGGGTCGGTCTGTTCGATCAGATGGGTGCGGCTGTACACGGCAGTCCTTCAAGACTTGAATCCCTTACCCCAAAACAGGCCGGTTAGCGGCGGTTTCAGTGATTCAAGGGCTGCCCGGGCGAGCGGCTGAACGCTTGTAGCCCGATGGCTCCAAGCGGTGCGTTTCCCAGTGGGGGTCCACGTCGGCTGCGGCGGACTTGTCTAGCCCGTCAAACCCGCTTGCCTATCGCCAGTTGCGCACGGGGGGAGTGTAGCGTAGGGCACCCTGCACAGATGCCGCCAGGCGAGCCGGTCGCGCCCCAGGCAAAAAGGTTAAAGGCTACCCTGCGCAACCCGGTAATCGGCAGCGGTTTTTTCCGCCATATCGGCTGGTGCCGCTTTAGCAGGCGTGCCACTTTTTGGAGTATTTTCCCCGTCAGCCGGGGCTGGACTGGCCTTGACCCGCAGGGGAGTGGTCGTGGTTGTGGTTGTAGTCGTCACAGGCGGGCGTTTGCCGCCGACCACCGCCACCAGGCGTGCATGCTCGGCCATGACTTTTCCGGCATAGCCACCGTCGGTGGGCAAATTCGCCGCGCCCACGTAATGCTTGAGCCCTTCTTCGATTGAACCGGCACGGGCAATGCATTCCTGCAACACCTTCACACCCACGCGCAAGTTCGTCACCGGGTCAAACGCTGCAAACTTGCCACCAAAGCCATCGTATTTGTCGGTGTGTACCTTGGTCATAACCTGCATCAGGCCCTGCGCGCCGACCGGGCTCTGCGCAAACGGGTTAAAGCGCGACTCAACTGCCATCACCGCGAGAATCAGCGTCGGGTCAAGTTTGGCTTTCAAGCCAATCTCAAACGCCTGCGACACCAGCACGCTTAGTGGTTCGGGCGCAACGCCGTACTTGCGGCTTAGCCAGTAAGCGAGTGCGGCCTGCTGCGTGGGCAACTCCTTCGGATTGGCGGCAGTGGCGCGCTCGACAGCGGTGAGTTCAACGAATTCGGGTTCTTCCAGCTCAGCGCTCAGGTCTTGCGGCTGGCGCTCCTGCAGCCAGGTCATCAAATACGTTTCGCCGGTCTGGCGAAGGTCAGGTTTGGCCACCAGGGCCACGCAGGCGAATGCCACGATCAGGCCGAGCAGCGCAAAACTGTTGTGGGTAATCTCAAAAAAACCTTCGGCCACGTCGTCGCCAAAGCTGGCTGCGCTGGCGCGGGCACTGCTGAGCTGGCGCGATGCTTGGCGGCTGAGCTGGAATGGTTGTTTCACGGTCATAGCTTTCCTTTGCTGAAGACAGGCCCGGCTGATACGGACTTGATTGACTGTCTGGAGTGGGTCGCCATCGTTGCAGCCCATGATGCTGCTTGAAGACCCTGCGGTGCCGATGCGTTCAATGAGAACGCAAGGCTTCGGGTTGTCCCTAGTACTTTCGCTTATGGGCGCATTCTAGGGGCGCTCTAAATAACCTGTCAATCCTATAAAACAATTTCTTTATATTTATAAATGAATTAAGAGATCAACCTCTCCAAACGTCATTCCAATTTCACCAGCGTTTTCAAGGTGTTAAACGAAACACCTTAGAAGTCACTGGAGCGGCCGATACGTACAGTAAAACCTTGTTGACTATCACTTTAGACGTATCTGCCCGTTTGGGGCTGTGGGCTGAAGACGGAACGCGCCGTCAGACGCGGCTGACGAAAGTCGTGGCCCAACAGCGCCAGATTGAATTTATTGTTCCCAATCACAGAGCGTTTTGTGATTGGGAAATTTGTCTTGTCAACCGGTTTAGTCAAGGCTAACGTAGGGGCGTCTGTTAACGCAGACGCGACCGGGTAACCAGGCCCGGAACACTTGGAAGCAATCACTTGCATCCACCGCACTGTGAGACGATAACTCTCTCCATTGCGAAACCAGACGGCATGAGCATGACGCCCGCCGCCAGCCCCGGTCAGTTAAGCTGACCGGGGTTTTTTCATTTGTGCGGCCAGGTTCACCCGACCAGGTTTTGTGCGCCCCGAATTACTGACACGGCTGCGCCTGCCCTCGCTTCCACCGCCATCGCCCACGTCCGCGTCCGGCCAAGTCCGCACGGCGCAGTCAATCTCTCCTTCTGGCGCTTAATGGCTTTAGTTCATGCCTAGTAAAGAGACAAGCTCTACCCCACTCTCCGCACGGTTCACGCCCGCCGGGCTGCGTTCTACGTGGCTTTCATCACGTTGGTTGCGGCTTGTAGTGTGGGCGCTGGCGACGCTGTTGTTACTTGGCGTGCTGGCTTACGCGGGCGTGCCGCCGCTCGTCAAGTGGCAGATTCAAAAAATTGGCAGTGACAAGCTCGGGCGTGCCGTCACAGTGGGGTCTGTGGATTTCAAACCCTGGTCGCTGGAGCTGACGCTCCATGATCTCGCCATCGCCGGTAGCAATACTTCAGTCGCACCGGCCGCGCCGCCCCAGCTGGCGATTCGGCGTATCTACGTCAACGCAGAACTCGAATCATTGCTGCGTCTGGCTCCGGTGGCCGACGCCATTACCGTTGAAGAGCCAATTGCACGGCTGGCGCGGCTGCCAGACGGGCGACTCGACATTGACGATGTACTGACGCGGCTCAAACCCTCGCCTGATGCGCCGCAGGGCCAGTTGCCGCAGTTCTCGCTCTACAACCTGAACGTCACCGGCGGCAGCCTGGCATTCACCGACCAGGCCGTCAAACCCGGTAGTCGCGTCGGCGAAGCCAGCGTACACGCCCTCAAAGAACTGACGCTGGGCGTGCCATTTTTGAGCAACCTGGCGTCGGAGCGCGAGATCACCACCGAGCCGCGCCTGGCTTTCACGCTTGACGGCAGCCGCTTCGACAGCGCCGCTGTCGGCACCCCCTTCGCCCGGACCCGCAAGACCGACGCCAGCCTGAAGGTTGCTGCATTTGACTTGCAACCCTGGTTGGCCTACTTCCCCGACAGTCTGCCGTTTCGGGTGCGTAGCGGCATGCTTGACGCCGACTTGACGATTGCTTTTGAACAAACCCCGACCGCCAAGGTCAAGCTCTCCGGCCGCGTCGCGGTCGAAAAGGGGCAAATCAACACCGCACCAGGCCGGGCCGCTGGCGACAAGCCCGCCACCCCGGGCGGCGACCTGCTGGCGTTTGACCGGCTCACTGTGACGCTGGCCGACGTGCGCCCGCTGGAGCGCATCGTGCGGCTCTCCAGTCTGGAGTTGAATCGCCCGGTGCTCGACGTCGTCCGCAACCAGGGCGGGCAGCTCAATCTGGTGCCGCCTG
>JANOOO010000085.1:0-1503 GCA_031421375.1 Polaromonas sp. | reverse complement strand
TGACCGATGTGAATCTGGCCATTGGCATACGGCGGGCCGTCGTGCAGCACAAACTTCGGCGCGCCATGCCGTGCGTCGCGCAGCTTTTTGTAGATGCCTTTTTCGTCCCACTCTTTGACCCAGCCGGCTTCGCGTTTGGGCAAATCACCGCGCATCGGGAAAGGCGTGTCGGGCAGGTTCAGCGTGCTGCGGTAGTCGGCCTTTTCGGCTTTGTCGGTGTTGTTTTCAAGCATGGAAATCGATAGCAGGGGCTTCGACAGGCTCAGCCCGAACGGATCAATGGGGCAGCAAGCGCAAGGGGGATTCCGATCGCCCTGAGCCTGTCGAAAAGGCAGCGACCGGGTGGGGCGAGATCGTCTAAATTCGGCCCGGCGTGGATTGGCGAACGGCATCAGCATGCAGCGACGCAAAGAATGCGCGCGCGTCCGCGCAGTCTTGGGCAATGCCTGATTTGAGGCTTGCCAGACTGTCGTACTTCAGCTCGTCGTGCAGTTTGTGCAGCAGTTCCACGCGAATGATTTTACCGTAGCCCCCCTCGGCACCCAGCGCTGCGGGCCAGTCCAGGCAGAAGGTTTCCAGCAGCACGCGGCCGCCGTTGACGTCAAGCGGATCGAGCGACGGGCGAACGCCCAGATTCGCCACGCCTTCGAGCGGCAGCGCTTGCAGGCCGTGAACCCGCACCGCAAAAATGCCGCTGGCCGCCGGACTCCAGTGTGAAAAGCGCAGGTTCAGCGTCGGAAAGCCCAAGTCGCGCCCAAGCTTGCGGCCATGCACGACGTGGCCCGAGATGCTGTACGGGCGGCCCAGCAGGCTGGACACCAGCGCCATGTCGCCGACCGACATGGCCTGTCGCACTGCCGAGCTCGATACACGCATGCCGTGGACTTCGTAGCTGTTCATGCGCGCCACGTCAAAGCCGAGTCGGCTGCCAGCAGCATCAAGCATGGCGTAGTCGCCGACGCGCTTGGCCCCAAACCGAAAATCGTCACCAACCAGCACATAACGCGAACCCAAACCTTTGACGACCACGTCTTCAATGAACGCAGTAGCCTGGTGGCTCGCCAGCGCGGTGTTGAAGGGCAACACCACGCATTGATCGATCTCGCATCGGGCCAGCTCAGTCAACTTGTCGCGCAGCGTGGCGATGCGGGCGGGGGCCAGCGCGGGCAGGCCCGCCTTGGCTGCGAAGTAGTCACGCGGATGTGGCTCGAAGGTCATCACGCAGGCGGGTACGCCCCGGTGCCGGGCTTCGCTTTTGAGCAGCGCCAGCATGGCTTGGTGGCCGCGGTGGACGCCGTCGAAATTGCCGATCGTCAGCGCGCAGGCCGGTGCCAGGTGCGGGTGCTGGTAGCCACGAAAAACTTTCATGCGGGCAATTATCGTTTTTGTAGCGCTCGTGCCCGACTGCGCGTAGTCGCAGCCCGGCACGGGGGCAATTTGAAGTGCTTTGACACGGTTTCACTGTATATTGACAGGCAGCGCAGCCGGGAGCCAGTCAAACAG
>JANOOO010000084.1:0-2251 GCA_031421375.1 Polaromonas sp. | reverse complement strand
GGCCAGCGGCCTGATGGTAATTTTTTGCCCGCCTTCGACCTTCTCCTGCCGCACCAGAATTTCCGGCGAGGCCCCCACGACGTGAAAGTCGCCGAAGTCGTAGTAATACATATAGGGCGAAGGGTTCAGCGCACGCAGCGCACGGTACAGCGACAGCGGCGATTCGGTGTAGCGCTTCGTTATGCGCTGGCCGACCTGCACCTGCATGAAATCGCCGCCTTCGATCAGCTTTTTGGCGCGCTCAACGGCAGCGATGTAATCAGCCTTGGCGAACTCGCGCTCGGTAGCGTGCGCCGGCGACGGCTTGATCGGCGGCGCGACAACCGGCTGCAGCAGCCGGGCCTTCAACTCGTGCAGCCGATGCGTGGCCGCCGCAAATGCAAAGGGCGCGGCCGGATCGGCATAGACGATCAGGTAGAGCTTGCCCGAGAGGTTGTCGATGACGGCCAACTCCTCACACTGCAACAGCAAAATGTCAGGGCAGCCAAGCGTGTCGGGCGGACAGGTTTTCTCCAGCCTTTTTTCGATGTAGCGCACCGCGTCGTAGCCGAAATAGCCCGCCAGCCCGCCGCAAAAGCGCGGCAGGCCGGGGCGTAGTGCGACCTTGAAACGCTGGTGGTAGGCGGCAATGAAATCGAGCGGGTTCTGCTTCGAGCTTTCGACAACGCGGCCGTCGGTGACGACTTCGGTCACGGCGTCGGCCCCGAAGCCGCTGGCACGCACCAGCGTGCGCGCCGGCAGGCCGATAAAGCTGTAGCGGCCGAAGCGCTCGCCGCCGACCACCGATTCGAGCAGGAAGCTATAGGCACCGCCGGGCCGCCCCAAGGTGCCTAACGCCCCCTCGGGGGGCAGCGCAGCGTGGGGGCCATCTACACCGCCGGGCCGCCCCAAGGTGCCTGACACCCCCTCGGGGGGCAGCGTAGCGTGGGGGCCATCGGCCCGGCCGCCGTTCTGGCTGTGCGCGAGCTTGAGGTAAAGCGAGAGCGGCGTTTCGAGGTCGGCAAATGCCTCGGCCAGCAGGGGAATACGGTTGTAGCCCTGGCTCACAAGAGCGTTGAATTTTGCTTCGTTCATCAGTGTGTGTCCTTCACCGGCCACGTTGCCTGAATGAGGCAACGCAAGCTGTTTTTTGAAATGCCCGAGAGGTTCGGGCCGCAAACGCTGGCCGCAAAGGCCAGAGCGTATCGGGATCAAAAAGGCCGGCAAACCGACAAAGGCCGCAGCGTACCAGTCACGAGGCTGGCGGCTGCAGGCACTTTCAGGCTTGCGGCAGGCTGCAGCTGCGCCAGGGCCAGGCTCCCCGGCCGGCACAGCCTTTTTGAACGATGCGGTGAATGAACATCGGCAAAGTGTAGCAAAGGCATCGCTGGCCAACCCTCGTCACGGCAGCGTTTTCAGCCCCCAGCTTCGCCGCCTGAAACGGTGCAGCGGGTAACATGGCCTGAACCGCCAACGCGCCCCAAACAAAGCCGTTTTCGCTCGCGGTCCAAACGACATTTTTCGCCCAGCCGCCCGACTTCCACGCTATCGCCGACCCATGCCGAACTACCAATTCACCTGTCACGTTGTCACCCATCATCTGGACGACCAGTCCGCGCCCGCGCAGCAGATTTTTGCCTTCGCCTACACCATCACCATCCGCAACTCCGGCTCGATTGCGGCGCAGCTCATCAGTCGGCACTGGATCATCCGCGACGCGAATGGCCACACCGAAGAAGTCAAGGGTCTGGGCGTGGTGGGGCATCAGCCGCTGCTCAAGCCCGGTGAATCATTTGAGTATTCGAGCGGCACCCGCCTGCGCACACCCAGCGGCGTGATGCAGGGCAGCTACTTCTGTGTGGCCGAAGACGGCGAACGCTTTGAAGCCGAGGTGCCGCTGTTTGTGTTGCAGGCCGAGGCCGATGGCAGGCCGACCGGGCGCGTGCTGCACTGAATTTGGACGGGCATCAATGGCGCTGCGCAACGCAGCTGCGCCGTAAATCGTTGAGGGCGAAGTGGAATCGGCCCGCATCGCCGGAACGCATCAAGATGTAAATTGACGCAACAGTAGGTTCTTGACTGGGTAGCGACACCGCTTCGCGCTATAAAGCATCGACCCCCTTTGCTGTGCTCATTGCTGTTGATTCATTCGTTTTTCGTGCAGCCTTGCGTTCGGGACTGCAAATGAAAATGTTCAACGTCATCACCCTTACTCTTTTCCCGCACCCAAGGTCCGGGTTGTCCAGGGCTCTTGCCCGCATCCCTGCGAGGA
>JANOOO010000083.1:0-2958 GCA_031421375.1 Polaromonas sp. | reverse complement strand
CCAGGCTGGCGGCAATCAGCGCCAATGCAATATGACAGTCCCAGGCCAGCCGGATACGTCCGACTGCTTCGGCGCTCTGTAGCGCCGAGGTGAATTGCTCTTGCGCATCGCTGACGCGGCCCGCAGCCCACGCAGCCATGCCGCGCAAACGGTGAGCCTGCCCTATCAATTCTTGCAGGCCCCCGCGCTCCGCCAGCGCCATTAGCTGATCGGCATAACTCAGGCATGCCGATGCGGGTCGATGAGCCTCGGCATTCGGATTCGCATCCGGCAAAGCCAGCTCAGCCAGTGCTTCCAGGCAACGCAGCATCAGCCAGACTTCGCTGTGTTCTTGCGCCACCTTCAATGCTGCCAGCAGGGCGGCCCGGTCGCAGCCACCACCTTGCCGCAATTGGGCCAGCGCCAGATTGGCTTGCAACCGAGGCTGCCAGTAGTAGATGCCCGCGTCTCTGGCGAGCTTCAAGCCGCACTCAAAGTGCTGCTGAGCGACCTGCATTAAATTGAGATCGAGCAGCATGCTGCCCATCGCGTCGTGCGCCATGATCTGGTAGCGCACCAGCTTGAGCGTCTCCAGACGCGGCAGCGCTTCATTTAGATCGGCCCAGGCTTCGCCGTACCGGCCAAGCGCCGCCTGCACAATGGCGCGCCCAATCACGATCGGGCCCAGATGCCACTGCAAGTCAGCTGCGGCTGCGATAGCGAGCGCAGCGTCGAAATGCGTCAAGGCACGCGGGAAGTCGGCCTGGCCCATCGGGCCTATGCAGGCCCAGCCGATCATCATCAGGTTCTCGGCTTCATAGCTCTTGTCGTCGATGCCTTGCGCCAGCGCCAGCGAGCGCGAAAAAGCGGCAATCGCCGCAGCCGGTTCGGCGTTGGAGAAATACGCTTCACCGCGCCCATGAATTGCCTGGACTGCAATCAGGTCGCTCAAACCCAGACGCTCGCAGATGTCCACCGCTTCGCTGTGATAGGTGATCGCCAGGTCGTTACGGCCATTGCTCCAGGCGACCGTTCCCAAGTGATACAGGGTGTCGGCCGCATGGCGTGGATCGTTCATTGCACGCGATGCCGTCAACGCCTCGTCAAGACACGCGGTGGCCTCGTCGTAAGCATCGGCGCGTCGATAGGCCATGCCCAGCTGAATCAACACATCGCGGGCATGCTCGTGCTGGCCGAGCGCGCGCGCACCGGCGATCACGCGCTGCAAATCGGCCACTGCGCCACCCAATTGGCCAGCCTGCGCACGCGCCGTGCCGCGCTGCTCATACAGGGCAAGTTGCTGGGCCTGCGTGGCGGCCTCGGGATGGGCAACCAACAACGCCACAGCGCGGTCAAACCATTGCAGTGCTTCGCGCAGCGCAAACAGTTGCTGCGATTGCCCGGCGGCCAAGCCGAGGTAATGCACCGCCTTGGACCAGACCTTGCCGCGCCCGAAATGCTCGGCCAGGCGGGCCACCCGCTCATGCGACGGGCTGGGCGATTGCTGCTCGATCATCTCGGCCACCGCCCGGTGCAGCAGAACGCGCCGCGCCATACCGATATCGCGCACCACCACTTCACGGATTTTGTCGTGGCTGAAATCGTAAAACTCGCCTTCCTCGCCCGACGCGACTTCGCGGAGCAGCCGACGCTGCACCAGCGACTCCATGCTGTGCAAAAAGCCTGCCTCGCTGGTGCGCGCAAGCCCCTGCAGCGTCTCGAAATCAAAGCGCCGACCGAGTACCGCTGCCAAATCCAATAGCGCACGGTCGTCGGTCGGCAGACGGGCCAGGCGCACGCGCACCGAGTCGCGCAAAGCGTCGGGCAACAGCGCCGTTCCTGCGCCCTGGTCGAAGGCCGCGCCCTCACGCAGCGAATGCAGCATCGACCACAGAAAAAAAGGATTGCCGTCGGCCTCACGGTGCAGCCGGTCGGCCAGATCGGGTGCGCTGAAGCGCGGGTCGTTCAGCCGTGCCAGCAGCGCCTGCGTATCGCCCAGTGCAAGCGGCGTCAGTGCGAAATGCCGCGTGTGCGCTTCGCAGCGCAGACTTTCGACCATGCTGGCCAAGCGTGAATTGCTTTCAAGTTCTTCATCCCGCAAGGCACAGGCCAGCAGCATCGGCCTTGTGGCCACCTGCCGAGCGAGGAAATGCAGGAACTGGATGCTGGCGTCGTCGGCCCAGTGGATGTCGTCGATCTGCACGATCAACTGGCGGCCCTGCGCCAGCACGTCGAAAAGCTGAACCAGCGCATGAAACAACCTGGCCTGCCGCGCCTCGGGAAAGTCGGCCGCCAGCGGCGGCAGCCCCGGCAAGCCAGGCAGGCGCGAGGCCATGGCTGGCACCAGCGCGGCAATCTCGGCCAGCAAGGTCGGTGCGATCCGGTGCAGGCTGGCTTGCGGCGCGGCCTGCCAGGCCTGCGTGGCGAGGTCGATCACCGGCTGGTAGGCAATCGCGCGCTCGATCTCATAGCAGTGAGTGGCGAGCACAGGCAAGTCTCGTTGCCGCGCATAGCTCGCCATTTCGTGCATCAGTCGGCTCTTGCCGATGCCAGCCTCGCCTGCGATCAGCACGACCCGGCCACTGCCGGCCGTCAAACGTGCCAGCAGGCCGAGCAACTGGCCGTATTCGTTGTCACGCCCGACGAAAGGAGATTTTTGATCGCCAGCAAGTGCTAGCGCCTGACCCGCCGACGTAGCGAACGGCGCGGCCAGCGGCGACGTGTCCAAACGCAGGCTGCCTTCGGTTTGCCGCGAACGCGCGGCGTCCAGAAAAGCGCCACGTTCGTGCGCAGGAAGGGCGAGGTGATCGGCCAGGCGCGCGGCCAGAGATCGGGAGGGCCGGCGTTCTTCGGCCTCGATTTTTTTGATGGCGGCTGCCGAACAACTGACCTTCAAAGCCAGCGCGGCCTGCGTCAGGTCTAGCGCCTTGCGCCGGCGGCGCAGCCAGTAGCCAAATGAGCTGTTTTGGTCGTCCATGT
>JANOOO010000082.1:0-5956 GCA_031421375.1 Polaromonas sp. | reverse complement strand
CAAATCTCTCGCTATGAATTTAGTAGCTGCCAGCGCCCGTCTGGCGGCGGTTGCAGGCTTGTTTATCTCAAAGTTTTCACCGGCGCGGGCGATCAACACGGCACTGCCTTCGACGCCCAGCACCGACGCCGCCTGGGTCGCCAGCGGCAAAGTGAAGTTGCCCAGCCCGCAAAACCAGTCGATCACGCGTTCATGCGCTTCGACCTTCAACAGACGTAGCGCGCGCGACACCAGCACCTGGTTGATCTGCGGGTTGACCTGCGTGAAGTCTGCCGGCTTGAAGGGCATCACTACACCGAATTCGGGCAGCGCGTAGTTGAGTTGGGCGGCGGCTTCGTCAAGCAGCGCGACGGTTTCGAGGCCGCCCGGTTGCAGCCACCATTGCAGCCCGGCGTGCTCAGCGGCGAATGCACGCAACTTACGCAGATCACCGTCGCTCAGCGGTGCCATGTGGCGCAGCACCATTGCGGTCAGGCTGTCGCCGCAAGCGACTTCGATCTGCGGGATGGTTTCGCGCGCATCCATGCCGGCAATCAACTCGCGCAGCGGCAGCAGCAGGGCGCTCACATGCGGCGGCAACACGTGGCATTCATGCATGTCAGCGACGTAGCTGCTTTTGCGCTCGTGAAAGCCGACCAGCACCGCGCCCTTTTTGCGCACATAACGCACCGACAGGCGCGCCCGATTGCGGTAACCCCAGGCGGGGCCTTCGATGGGCCGCAGCAGCATGTCGGGCTTGAGTTTGCCGATGCGCTGCAACGCGTCTTCAAGTACGCGCTGCTTGACGGCCACCTGTGCGCCGATGTGCAGATGCTGCATCTTGCAGCCGCCGCAGGCCCCGGTGTGCATGCCGAAGTGCGGGCATGGGGGCGTGACCCGTGAAGACGACTCGCGGTAAATCGCCATCAAGGTGGCTTTTTCAAAACTGCTTTTCTTGCGGAAGACGCTGGCGCTGACCAGCTCGAAAGGCAGCGCGCCTTCAACGAACACCACTTTGCCATCGGGCCGGTGGGCAATGCCTTGCGCCTCGATGTCGAGCGATTCGATCTCAAGCAGGTCGGGTGGGTAGCGTTGCTCTTGCGCGTGGGGCGGGGTCTGGGTGGCGTCGGTCATGCCTGAATTGTCTCAGGCAGACGGCCGACGCCTTGGTGCCGGCTTGTCTTTATCGCGGCGGCAGATAACGTGCCGGATCGACCGGCTTGCCCTGCCTGCGAATCTCGAAATGCAGCTTCACACTGTCGGTGTCGCTGTTGCCCATTTCAGCAATTTTTTGCCCTTTTTTAACGGTCTGATCTTCCTTGACCAACAGCGATCGGTTGTGCGCGTAGGCCGTCAGGAAGGTGTTGTTGTGTTTGAGGATGACCAGGTTGCCATAGCCGCGCAAGCCGGCACCAGCGTACACCACCCGCCCGTCAGCCGACGCCACCACCGCATCGCCAATCTTGCCGGCGATGTCGAGGCCCTTGTTTTTGGCCTCGTCAAAGCCTGCCAGCAGCGCGCCTTCGGCGGGCCAGATCCAGCCGACGTTTTCATCACCCGTCGGAGCGGGCGCGGGGCTGGCTGCGATAGACGGCGACGGGGGCGCGAGTGCCGGGGCAGGCGCGCTGGCTGCAGCGAGCGGCGCAGCGGCCGGACGCGACGCTGCACCTGAAGCAGCACCGAGCGGAGCGCCCGCCGTGCTGCCACCCGGCACCACTGGCCGAGTCACCACGGCAGACGCATCCGTGCCCGGGGCGACCACCCGCAAGACCTGACCGACCTCAATCAGATTGGGATTTTCAAGGTTGTTCCAGCGCACGATGTCACGCCAGTTTTGGCCGTTGTCGAGCCCGATACGAATCATGGTGTCGCCGGGCTTGACGGTGTAGTAGCCAGGCTTGCCAGCGTTCTCAGAGCCGGGTAACTGCCGGGCCTCAGATGAGTCAACGGCGGCAGCTTCGGTCGCCAGCGGGCCAAGAGGCGCGCTGCGGCTGGTGGTGCCCCGGTCCTCGACCGGAATCCGGGCCGGAGACGGAGCGGAGCAGGCCGCAGCCAGCATCAAGGTGAGCAGCGCCAGCGCAGCGCGCAAACCGGTGCCAATCATGCGGGGGCATTCTGGGCTGAACTGGCGGTCGGACTGGCGGCTGGACTGGCGACTAAATTGTCGGCTCTCGTGACGGCCTGCCATCGCCCCGGGGCGGCCTGGTGTGACCATTGCACAGAGGCTGGAAATTACTGTCATTGTGTCTTTCGTCTGGTGGAGCTGGTGGGGTGCCTGCTCCGCGCGGCAAAACCAAAAAACCGGGAAACCAAAAAACCGGGAAACGGGCGGAATTTTGTTGCAAGTCTTTCGGCGTGTTGCAGAGCCTAGCTCATACCCGATTTTAAGGGGACAAACGACACCGCTTCAAGCACGGTTTTTCTCAATCCGCCGGGCAATTTCTCGATCAAAACCAGCGCTTGCGCGCCTGTGCCAGTCGAAACCGGCGCAATCAGTCGGCCGCCGATTGCAAGCTGGTCAGTCCACGCAACCGGCACGGCCTGCCCGCCTGCCGCCGCGATGATGGCGGCATACGGCGCGCCGCGCGGGTAGCCGAGCATGCCATCGCCATAAAGCAGATGCACGTTAGGCAGACGCAAAAATCGCAGGTTCTCAATGGCTTTTTCATGCAGGCCGCGCAGGCGCTCCATCGAATACACCTCGGTGGCCAAATGGCTGAGCAGCGCCGCTTGATAGCCGCAACCGGTGCCAATCTCCAGCACGCGGCCCAGCTTGCCAGGCTTGCCACCACGCAGCAGCTCCAGCATGCGGGCGACGACATTCGGCTTGGAGATGGTTTGACCCAGCCCGATTGGCAGACTTGTGTCCTCGTAAGCCTGCGCGCCCAACGCCGTATCTACAAACAGGTGGCGCTCGACCTGGCCCATCGCAGCCAGCACGGCTGCGTCAGTCACACCCTGCGCCGCGAGCTTCTCGACCATGCGCGCGCGCACGGTGCGTGAGTCGTGGCTGGTCAATTCAAGTGGCCTGCTTTGAGACCGAGGTTTTGACTCATTTTGGCCATTCGACCAATCCACACCGGCGCGAGCAGCTATTTTTTTAATAGCGACTGACGCGCTCGCGGAACCGTTCAGCCGGAGCGGAAAAGCGGGGCGGGCCAACGCCGGAAGCGACAAGGTGGCGGGCTTGTGCGCCGCGGTGGAGCCTGTCTTGGCGCGTCCAGCGCTCATGCCAGCTGAGTCAATTTCTCGGCCGTCTTGGCCCAGTGCGACAAGCGCGCGTGGTCGGTCAAATCGACCTGCAGCGGCGTGATGGACACGTACTTCTGGCTCGTCGCATAAAAGTCCGTGCCCTCACCAGCTTCCTTGGCGGGACCTGCGCTGCCGATCCAGTACATGATCTCGCCACGCGGGCTGGTTTGTTCAATCACGCGCTCGGCCGCATGCCGACGACCCAGGCGCGCGACTTTCACGCCCATGATTTCGTCGTCAGGCAAATTCGGAATGTTGACGTTCAGCAGCCACGGCAACTGCGTCGGCGTGGCACCAACAGCTACGGCCTCAAGCGAAGGAGCGAGTTGCAGCACCAATTCACGCGCCCGCGCCGCAGCGACATCAATATGAGCCCAGCCTTTCTCGGTCTGTGAAAAAGCGATGGCCGGAATGCCAAACAGATAGCCTTCCATGGCCGCGCCAACGGTGCCCGAATAAATCGTGTCGTCGCCCATGTTGGCGCCGTTGTTGATGCCCGAGACGACCAGGTCCGGACGGTAGCCGAGCAGCCCGGTCAGCGCGATGTGTACGCAGTCGGCCGGCGTGCCGTTGATGTAGCGAAACCCGTTGGCGGCCCTTTGCACATACATTGGCGAATGCAGCGTCAACGCGTTCGATTTGGCGCTGTTGTTGTGCTCGGGTGCCACGACCTCTACATCCGCGACATCCTTCAATGCCTCATAAAGGGCGACGATGCCCGTTGCCTGGTAGCCGTCGTCGTTGCAAATCAGAATTTTCATTCGGCGATTCTACGCACGCGGCCTGTTGTGGACCGCTCGAAAAGCGGAAATAACGACTCGGCATTGCCTATGATGGAAAGGCGCAACGGTCTTGCTACGCTGATTTTTTCAACGCTATTTTTAACTCTTTAATTCTGGAAAAGAAGACACCCCATGCACGCCTGGATCTGTGAGAACCCCACCGGAGTTGACGCCTTGAGCTGGCAAACACGCGAGACACCGCAGCCCAAAGCTGGCGAGGTGTTGATTGCAATCGAAGCCGCGTCGCTGAACTTTCCCGATCTGCTGATCGTGCAGAACAAGTATCAGATGAAGCCGCCCCTGCCCTTCGTGCCGGGCTCGGAATTTGCGGGAAAAGTACAAGCCGTCGGCGAAGGCGTGACTCATCTCAAACCCGGTCAGACCGTGGCCTGCCTCACGGGCACCGGCGGCTTCGCCACCCATGCCATTGCCCCCGCCGCCTTGTGCCTGCCACTGCCAGGCGGGTTCAGCGCGGTCGATGGCGCGGCATTCATCATGACCTACGCCACCTCCTGGCACGCGCTGATTGACCGGGCGCAACTCAAAGCCGGTGAAACCGTTTTGGTGTTGGGTGCGGCAGGCGGTGTCGGCACGGCGGCTATCCAGATTGCGAAGGCCGCAGGTGCGCGCGTCATCGCCGCAGCATCGAGCGCCGAAAAATGCGCGCTGTGCGAGTCCATTGGCGCCGATGCGAGCATCAACTACGCCACAGGCAACCTGCGCGACGAGATCAAAGCCAAAACGGGTGGCAAAGGCCCTGACGTGATCTATGACCCGGTTGGCGGCGCAATGGCCGAACCGGCATTTCGCTCCATTTCCTGGCGTGGCCGCTACCTGGTTGTCGGCTTCGCGGCTGGAGATATTCCAGCGCTACCGTTTAATCTCGCGCTTCTCAAAGGCGCATCTATCGTCGGCGTTTTTTGGGGTGATTTCTCACGCCGCGAACCGCAGGCCAACGCCGCCATGCTGGCCGAGCTGGTCGGCTGGTACGCGCAGGGCAAGATCAAACCCGTGATCGACCGGACCATGCCAATGGCCGAGTTGAAGCATGCCTACGCCCACATGGGCTCGCGCAGCGTCATGGGCAAACTCGTGATGGTGAACCCATAAAAAAAGGTTCCGGCTGCAAAAGCAGGAACCTTTTTTAACCCCGCCGCACGCGCCATGCATCGGTCAGGTCGCATTTTGTTGGGGTGGCTGATGGGGCTCGAACCCACGACAACAGGAATCACAATCCTGACTTTTTACTATTCCCCTGTGTTGATTAATACCCTACAATCAATATAAATCAACGACTTACAAGCTTACCACTGGACAAGTGAACAGCTACAGTGTTGATTGATATTCCCCAAAATAGTGCAAAAGTGGCTACACGGCGGGGATTCCGGCTACACAGTGGCTACACGGAAACGGGTGTGAAAATGGCAAGACCAAAGAAATCCGATACGCCAGACGTGTCGCAGGCGCATGAGCTGACTGCCGGGTTAATCGAGCGCTTGAGTTGTCGTGCCGATACCAAAGCGCAGGCTTTTTTACGCGACAGCAAAGCCCCTGGCCTTCGCGTACGAGTTACCAACACTGGACAAAAATCGTTCGTGTTTGAGGCAAAGCTGAACCGGCAAACTATCCGCCGCACCATTGGGGACGTTCGCGCCTGGACTATCGACGCCGCCCGCTCTGAAGCAAACCGCCTGCGTGTCACCCTTGACGCTGGCACAGACCCCCGCGAAGTGGAGCGCGACCAGCAAGCCGCCGCCGTCGAAAAGAAGGCCATCGCCGCTGCCAAGGTGGAAGCCGACAAGGTGGCCGCACTGACCGTGGGCGAAGTGTGGACCGATTACGTCGAGCAACGCCGTCCGTTTTGGGGCGCACTGCACTACCGGGACCATATCGACAAGGCCAAGGCCGGGGGCTTGCCGTCTGGCCGCCGTGGTGGTGGCAAG
>JANOOO010000081.1:0-3054 GCA_031421375.1 Polaromonas sp. | reverse complement strand
TGCGCCTCGCGGTAGGTCGGCCCGCCGCGCACCGTGGTGCCGACGCCGGGCGCAATCGCCGAGTCGAGAAAATCAACGTCGAGGCTGACGTGCAGATGCGTGTTGCCATCGACCAGCGCCAGCGCGAGTTCCATCGCCTGGCGCATGCCCATCTCGTCGATGTAGCGCATGTCGAATACCTCGATGCCGATGTCATGCACGAGTTTTTTTTCACCTGCATCGACGCTGCGAATGCCGATCAGCCGCACATCGCGCGGATCGAGTGCGGGCCGCTCGGCCGAGTGCCCACCGATTTCGACCAGCTCCTTCGGCCCTTGCCCGCACAAGCACGCGACCGGCATGCCGTGGATGTTGCCGCTGGGCGTGAGCGCGGCGGTGTTGAAGTCGGCATGTGCGTCGAACCACAGCACGCGCAGTTTCTTGCCCCGCCCGCCATTGAACTCGCGGCAGTGGCGAGCCACTGCGCTGATTGAGCCAATCGCCAGGCTGTGATCGCCGCCGAGCATCACCGGCAGTTGCCCGGCCTGCAGCTCGGCAAACACCGCGTCGTGCAGCAGCCGGTTCCACTCGACGACCTGCTCAAAGTGCCGAAAACCATTGACAGGCGGCAGCCAGGGGTTGGCCGGCCCCTGCAGATTGCCGCAGTCTTTGACCTGCAAACCCAGGCGCAGCATGGCTTCACGCAGACCGGCCACGCGCAACGCCTCGGGGCCCATGCTGGCACCGCGCGCGCCCGCGCCGATGTCGGTTGGCACACCAATCAGGCTGACCGTTGACATTGCGGTTGAATAGCTCATGCCGCGACTCTATCGGGCGCGGGCTCAGTCTGCAGGGCACCCTTGACCGCGTTCGGGCGTACCAGGCAATACAAATCTTTCGGATCAGCCAGCGCGGGAATCAGGTCGATGCGGCTGCCGCGTGCCTGATGCAGCGCCAGATCGTTGATGAAACGCAGCGCCGAAAAATCTTCCAGCGCAAAGCCGACTGAATCAAACAGCGTGATCTCGTCATCACGGCTGCGGCCCGGCTGCTGGCCAGCCAGCACCTGCCACAACTCGGTCACGCCAAAGTCGGCGGACATCTGCTGGAGCTCACCTTCGATGCGCGTCTGCGGCTCGTATTCGACAAACACGCGGGCGGCGCGCAGCACATCCGCGTGCATCTCGGTCTTGCCGGGGCAGTCACCGCCGACGGCGTTAATGTGCATGCCAGCGGCCAGCATGTCGGGCGTGATGATGGTTGCAAGCGTTTTGTCGGCGGTGGCCGTGGTCACGATGTCGGCACCGCGCACTGCCTCGATCGTGCTGGTGCAGCGGATGAAGCGCAGACCGGCTGCATCGGGGTTGCCCGCGAGGTTGCGCAGCAGCTTGTCGGTGGCGAGCGGATCGTTGTCGAACAGGCGAATCTCGTCAATGCCCAGCTGGTGGTGAAAAGCCAGCGCCTGAAACTCAGCTTGAGCGCCGTTGCCGATCAGCGCCATCACGCGGCTACCCGGCCGGGCCAACGCCTTCGCCGCGACGGCCGAGGTCGCGGCGGTGCGGATCGCCGTAGTCAGCGTCAGCTCGCTGATCAGCAGCGGCATGCCGGTTGCCACATCGGCCAGCACGCCGAAAGCCATCACGGTGGGCAAGCCCAGCGCGGTGTTTTTTGGGTGGCCGTTGACGTACTTGAAGGTGTAGGTTTGCGCGTCGGCAATCGGCATCAGCTCGATCACGCCATCGGGGCCATGGCAAGCCAGGCGGGCCGATTTGTCGAAGTCAGGCCAGCGCAGAAAGTCGGCTTCGATGGCCGCCGCCATGCCCTGCAGGCTGCGCGCCATGCCGTGCGCTTTGATGAGACTGGCGACATCGCCGGCGCTTAGAAAGCGGGTGTGCAGCGGGGCTGGCAGACGGGTGGATTGCGCTGTGTTGGTGGTGCGGATTGGGGCTTGCATGGTGCGGCTACCGGGGGGTCGGCTCGGGCACGGTCATACGGGACGGGCCTCAAGCGCGATTTTTGGCATTGATGCCCAGTGTGCATCGCCTGTATGGCAATTGAAATGGCCAACAATGCTTCAAATACGGCAGTTATCTGTCATTTAGATAGAAAAAATTGGCAAAATGCGCAGATGGACGAAACCGATCACCAGTTGCTCAGCCTGCTGCGCCGCGATGCTCGCAGCACCGTTGCCGCGTTGGCGGCGCGGCTGAAGGTGTCGCGCGGCACCGTCACCAACCGCATCAAGCGGCTTGAAGAGGGCGGCGTCATCGTCGGCTACACAGTGCGGCTGCGGCCCGACGTGCAGCAAAACGTGATTCACGCCTGGATGAGCATCGCCGTCGAGGGCAACCAGACCCGCGCCGTCATCGCCAGCCTGCTCGGCGAGCCGAATGTGGCAACGCTGCACGACACCAATGGGCGTTGGGATTTATTGGCCGAGCTGCGCGCCGGGAATCTGCAGGAGTTGGCCAAGGTGCTGGAGCGGATTCGGCTGGTGAAGGGCATCAGCAATACCGAGACGAGTATTCATCTGGAGACTTATCGGCTGGGGTGAGGTTTTTTTGCACTCTGGTTTTTTTGGTCGGACCGCAATTTCACTGCGCAGGACCGTAGGGCCTGGTTTTAGGGGTCGGATGACAATTTCGCTGCGAAGCGAAGCGCAGCACCCGCAGGGCAAGCCAAAGGCGCGGGGAATTTGTGCTCCGACCCCGAAAACGCCCGGTCCCGAATTTTCTCCGCCGTTCGGGCAGAGCATGTCGAAGACTCTTGCTCAAACCAAGCGTGGAATTCCTTGATGAGTCCTGATGCCGCTCTGTCGCTGCGGCGGGCGACTTACTTTTCTTTGCTTCGCCAAAGAAACCTAAGGAAAAGAAAGGCGACCCTACTGTCTGCTAAGGTTTTTGGGGTCAGAGCCCGAATTCGCCGAGCCTATGGCTCGCCCTGTGGGTGCCACGCATTCGCGTGGCAGCGAAATCGGTGTCTGACCCCAATAACCTACCTGCGGTGCTCAGTCCAGCCGGGGTCTCGTGCAAACTCGCTTCGCTCAAACAAGCACGAGCCCTAATCCGTCTGGCC
>JANOOO010000080.1:0-3268 GCA_031421375.1 Polaromonas sp. | reverse complement strand
ATTGACGATGTACGCAGCCCCCGCCGCTGCCTCACGTGCTCCGATGCCGGCGGCCAGGGCTTTCCAGGGAACGCGATTGCTGTTGGTATCGACTTGCGCCGCCAGGCGCCAGCGGTCGCTCAGGCGGTAGTTCAGGTCAAGCGCCAAGCCCGTGCGGTAAGGCCCGCTGTTGGCTTGGTGCAGCTCGCCCTGCCATAGCCAGGGGCCTTTAAGCCATTCAAGGCCAATGCCACCACGCACACGGCGGGTTGATCCGGCGTCGGTATTGGCGCTGCCCGCTACCTGGTGGTAAAACGCGCGCCATTCGTTAGCGCCAAACCACGCAGAGCTTAGTCGGCTGTCGCTCAGCCACTCCTGGTTAGCCAGCGCGCCACCGCCCTCGGCAGCGCCAATGGACACGTCCAGCCTGGGGGCCGTGACAGCGTCGCGCGCTCGCACGGCGGCGCGCACTGAGCCTGACTCGGGATACAGAAACGCCAATTGAGAGACCAGCGAAACCGCATGGTTGATCTCGCCGGTGTCAAGCAATCCTTCGGCGTAGCCGGCTTGGGCAGTGACGTCATCCGGATGGTCTGTCAATAAGGCCTCATAGTGCGCAATGGCCGACTGCGGCTGCTGACGCAGGCGAGCGGTGAGCGCCTGACCCGACCTGAACTCGGCGTTGAACGGCGCTAGCGACGACAGCAAGGCAAAGTCACGTTCCGCGGCAGCCGGACGATCGGTGTACAGCTTGATCAGGGCGCGCAGGGCGCGCAGGTCGCTGTACTCCAAGTTCGGACGCCCCTGCTCCGGGGTCAAACGCAGTGTCGGTGGGACTTGGGATTCCAGTGCGACCATCAGCGCTTCGGCCTGCTCAAATTGCCCGGTGTCGACATAGGCAAACACAATGCTTGCACGGTCCCCCGGGCTAAGGCTGGAGGCTGTGCCGGCGTCTTGCAGCACTGCGGCGTAGAGCGGCACGGCCAGGTCCGAACGACGCTCGAGCGCGTAAGCCCCCGCCGCTGCGGACAGTGCGTGGGAAGGCAGCTGTATGCCTTCGGCCTGCAGTTTTTCATACAGTGCGATGGCGGCCTTACCAGACCCTCGTTCAAACAACGCGAACAATTGGTCAAACATCAGTCGCTGCTGCAAGGCCCGCCAAGCTGCAACAGGAGCGCCAACCGCGGCTTGCGCCTGCTCCGCACGGGCAAGTTCGATTTGGCTTTCGAAATCAAGCAACACCGCATCTAAAGAGCGCCAACGCGCGCTGGTGGCGTAGATGTCACGCTCGCGAATTGCCCAGCGCAAACGCTCGCCCAGGGCTTGCTGGTTCAGCTGCGCCAGTTCAAGTTTTGAAAAAACGTCTAGATGCGTGGTGTTGGCCATTTGCGCCGCGGCAAACGCTGCGGTGGAGCCTCCTTGCGCTGCGAGCAGGTGACTGTTAGCACGCGTGGCATAGCGGTGGCCCGGATCGAGTTGCAAGATTTCGTTGTAGCTTGCGAGTGCTGCAAACGCATCGTTTTTCGATTCAGCCAAGGCACCGCTTAACTCCAGCAGTGCGATTCGCTGCGCAAGTGTGGGCGCTGATAACTGGGCCGTTAATTCATGCAAGGCAGCTTGAGCCGCATCAAGTTGGCGAGCGTCGATACGCCACAAAACGTCCTGGAATTTAGGCTGCCAGCCATCGGGATGCCGGCTGCGCAGAGCGCTCACTGCGTCGCCTTGCGCATCAAGGTCACGCACAGCGCGGGCAGCAGCAATCACGTCCGAAAGCGCATAGTCCGGCAGTGCGTTGATCGGTGCCTGTCGGGCAAAAAACAAGGCCTTCTCAGGTTGGCCTGCCTGCCCGGCAAGAACCACGCTGTCTGCCAACACGCGTAGAAGCTCGCCCTTTAACAGAGGCGTTTGCAACCATGCGGTTAGCTGCTCAAGAACTGCTGGCTGCGCAATATTGCCAAGCCGGGCGTTGGCGAGCAGCGCATCGTGTTGAGCCGGGGTGTAAGAGCCCAAGTCACTGTGAGCTGCGGCGCCAGCAGCTGGACTCGTTGGCGGAAAATCAAGCGAAGTCACAGCAGCTTGGCCGTGTGCAGTGCCAAGAGGAATACAGGCCGCCAAGAGCAGGCTTGGCCAGCGGACGCCCAAATGGTTTCTTGACACCAAATCGACGGCGGCTGGTTTTTTGATCGTCGACTTGCCAAAAATGTCGACAAAAGAAAAGTTTGAAAAAATAGACTCACCTGCAAACATGAAATTGAAGTTGCAAACTTCAATGCCTTAAAGGAACAGATAAACGCTTGCGGCACGCAGGTTAGTGTTTGTTGATGCGCGTTAAGCAGACCTACTAAAGCAGGCACTTTTTTTTAACCAGCGTAAAAACAATACGGGAGTTGGCAACCAATTACTGTCGGTAACATTTGTGACCGACTGTTAGTGTATCCTGAACCCGTGAGCCGATTACACAAAATTCGGGACACCCTCGCAGGCTGTGCCCATGATGGCTTCAAATCATTGCCAACTCCTTACCAACTCATTCCAGCGTCTTCCGAATATCTTTGGTCAGCAAATACAAATGCGTTGAATCAATAGGCGAAGTCTCAAAACCATAGCCTTGATAAAAGCGCACGGCCAATTCGTCCTTGGCATGCACCATCAACGCCCTGCAGCCAATCACCTCGCAGGCTTGCAGGTATTTCAATAGCGCGTTTTGCAACAGGCTGCGCCCCACGCCTTGGCCTTGCGCCCGTACATCTACCGCCAGCCGTGCCAGCAGCAGCATGGGAATGGGGTGGCGGGCCAGGCCCTTGCTCACGCGCGCCGGAACCGCTGCATGTTCAACCGATGCGACCGCCAGGCTGTAGTAACCCAACACTTGCCCTTTCGCAAGGGTCACGAACGTGCGGGCGCTGCCGTTGGTCTGGTTAGCCAGTGCGTAACGTTGCAAAAACTGATTCAAGGGTGCCGCTCCACAGTCAAAAGCCTGCGTGTCGTGAGTTGCCGCGAGAAGCTCGGGCGGGCTGAAGACGAGTGCGTCTTCGGGAGGTTGGGCCATCAGGCCGAATCAGGCCGCAACGGCGGGAAAAACGCTGGGCTTGGCAAACAGCCGTTTCAGCCCGGGCAGTTCGCGCGCGGGCGCGTCCAGCGCCTTGTTGAGGGCCTTCATTTGGGTTGCGTTTAGAGTGAAGCGTGTCTGGTCGCCCAGCACGCGTGTGGCTGCCTCACGCGATGCACTCAACACAAAAGCGCTCAGCGACTGGTCTTGCAACTGGGCGGCTTTTTCCAGGCTGGCTTT
>JANOOO010000079.1:0-3312 GCA_031421375.1 Polaromonas sp. | reverse complement strand
CAGCAACTCGGCGGCGAGCCCAAACGAATCTCGGACGCTGCGTTGCAAAGGCTCAGCCAGTTTGACTTTCCGGGTAACGTGCGCCAGCTTGAAAACATCTGCCACTGGCTGACGGTAATGGCTCCGTCGCAGGTCATTGAGCGCAAGGATTTACCGCCTGAGGTGCTCGCCGCGCCAGCACGCGCTGGCGACGCAATCATGGCAACTGAAGCGTCAAGCGCGGTGACGGCACCGGGCGCCGCTGCCGCATCGCAGCATGCCGATTCGCTGGCTCACCCAGACCCGGCCGCCAGCTCATCGCAGCGCGCTGAGCTGGCGACCAGCGGCATCGATCCCGTCAGCACGGCTGGACTTTCCTCGAACCCGGCAGACGGCACGTCAAGCTGGGAGACCGGGCTGGAGGCCGATGCACTGGCGCTGCTGGCGAGCGGGCGCACCGATGTGTGGGATGTGCTGACGCGCCGTTTTGAGTCACGACTGATTCAAGCCGCACTGAGCAGCACGCGGGGCAGGCGAATCGAAGCCGCACAAAAACTCGGCATCGGGCGCAACACCATCACGCGCAAGATTCAGGAATTGAACCTGGAATGACGGCAGCGCAAGCCACTGGTTGAGCGGCGCGCTCGGCAAAAAGGGTATGAAGCATCCCCTTCACCCGGCTTTTGGTTTAAGCTGAATTTTTTATACCAAAGGGTCTGTCATGCACGCTGCACATCACAAGGCCCAGCCGACTGCCCCTGCTCAAACCAGGCGAATGGGTCATGTTTGGCGCGCTGCCACGTCGCTGATGTTCGGTGCGTGTGTCTTGTCAGCCGGGCTGGCGCATGCGGTGTATCCAGACCGGCCGATTGCACTGGTCGCCTCGTTCCCGCCAGCCGGTGCCACAGACATTCTGGCGCGCGCCATCGGGCAGAAAATGAGCGAGTCCCTGGGGCAGCCAGTCGTCGTTGAAAACCGCCCGGGCGCGGCCGGCATGATCGGCTTGGCGCACGCTGCGCGCGCAGCCCCTGATGGCTACACGATTTATCTTGCGGCCGTCACCAACGCAGCCATTGCCGCTGCGGCCTACCCCGCGCAAGCGGTGAGTTTGCTGACGGATATGGTCACAGTCTCGGGCGTGGGCGCGGTCCCGCACATGCTCGTGGTGCCGGTGTCGCTGCCGGTGCAAAACGTCAGTCAATTGATCGCCTACATCAAGGCGTCGCCAGGCAAATACAACTTTGCCTCGCAGGGCGCAGGCACGCTGTCGCACCTGGAGTCAGAGGTGTTCAAGGCCCGCGCCGGGCTTGATCTGGTCCACGTGCCCTACAAAGGCAGCTCGCAGGCGCTGCCTGATCTGATCGCCGGGACCGCCACGATGATGTTTGACAGCATCCCGGCGTCGATGCCGCAGGTCAAGGCCGGCAAGCTGCGCGTGCTGGCTGTTGCCTCGGGCAAACGTGTTTCCCTGCTGCCTGACGTGCCGACTGTCGATGAAAGCGGCGTCAAGGGTTTTGAGGCCAACAATGTGTTCGGCATTTCCGCACCCAAAGGCACCCCACCGGCCGTGCTTGCGGTGCTGGCGAAGTCCATTGAAGCGGCGCTCGCATCAGCTGATCTCCGGCAACGCATGGAAGCGCAAGGCGTTGAACTGAAATTCACGCCGGCCGATGTGTTCAGCCGTGTCGTCGAGCAAGAGTTTCAGAACTGGGGAAATGCCGTGCGTGCGGCAAAGATCAAGCTGGAGTGATGCAAACGTGAAAACCGCCATGCGCAGCTGCGGCCTTCGCGTGAGAATGCAGGGATGACCATCCACTCCACCGGCTTTTGGGATTTCCCCTACACCTCGCAGCGCATGCCGCTGCTGGCACGCAACGTCGTCAGTACCTCGCAGCCGCTGGCCTCCAGCGCCGGCCTGTTGATGCTGGCGCGCGGCGGCAACGCAATTGATGCCGCACTCGCCACCGCCATCACGCTCACCGTCGTCGAGCCCTGCATGAACGGCATCGGCGGCGATGCCTTTGCCATCGTTTGGGACGGCAAGCGCATGCACGGCCTCAACGCATCGGGCCGTGCGCCTGCCAAATGGACGCCTGAATATTTCTCCCGCTATGACGCCATGCCGCCACGCGGCTGGGATTCTGTCACCGTGCCCGGCACGGTGTCGGCCTGGCGAGCCTTGTCAGAGCGCTTCGGAAAACTGCCCTTCGCCGAATTGTTCGAGCCCGCGCTGCGCCATGCGCGGCAGGGTTATATGGTCTCGCCCACAGTGCATCGCCAGTGGCAGGCGCAGGTGGCCGACATGCTGCCTGAGCCCGGCTACCGCGAAGCCTTTGCGCCGAACGGTCGTGCCCCGCTGCCCGGTGAGAATTTCATCTGCCCCGGCCAGGCGCGCACGCTCGAACGTATTGCCGCCAGCAAGGGCGACGATTTTTATCATGGCGAGTTGGCCAAGGCCATCGCCGACCACGCTCGCGCCACCGGTGGGCTGCTCGACGAGGCCGATCTGGCCGCACATGAGCCCGAATGGGTTGAGCCGATTTCAATGCGCTACCGCGACCTGACGCTGCTGGAGATCGGCCCGAACGGGCAGGGCATAGGCGCGTTGATGGCGCTCGGCATGCTGGAGCATTTCGACCTGCGTGCTGCTGGCGTCGATTCAGCGCTGTCGCAGCATCTGCAGATCGAAGCCATGAAGCTCGCCTTTGCCGACATGGCCGAGTTCGTTGCCGACCCGAACGCGATGCGCAGCGTGACGGCGTCGGATTTGCTAGACCGAAAATACCTCGCCTCGCGCGCCAAACTGATCAATCCAGACAAGGCCGCGCTGGCCCGCGTTGGCTCCCCGCACAGTGGTGGCACGGTGTACCTGACTGCGGCCGACGAAGCCGGCATGATGGTGTCGTTCATCCAGTCCAACTTCAAGGGCTTCGGCTCAGGCGTGGTCGTGCCCAACACCGGCATCGCACTGCACAACCGCGGCTGGGGCTTTACGCTGAAAGCGGGCCACCCAAACCAGGTGGCGCCGGGCAAGCGGCCGTTCCACACCATCATTCCAGGTTTCCTGACGCGGGGAGGCGCACCGTTGATGAGCTTTGGCTTGATGGGAGGATCGATGCAGGCGCAAGGCCATGTGCAGATCACCAGCCGCATCGCCGACTATGGGCAGAACCCGCAGGCCGCCAGTGACGCGCCACGCTGGCGCGTGATGGACGACAACCACGGCATCGCTGTCGAATGGAATTTTTCAACTGTTGCCGCCGAGGGCTTGCGGGCGCGTGGGCACAACGTCACGGTCGCGCCGCGCTTCAACACCGAGTTCGGTTCTGCGCA
>JANOOO010000078.1:0-8664 GCA_031421375.1 Polaromonas sp. | reverse complement strand
CCCCCCCCGAGCGCCCTGTTGGGCGCTCTGATCTCGTCTGATGCCATGCAAGCCGCTAATCTGGCACAGAGGTCCGACGCTTTTCTGGAAAGCGGTGCGGCCTTTCGCGCACTGGCCGAGACCATCCCGCATATCGTCTGGGCGACCGGGGCCGACGGCGGCAACACCTACCTCAACCAGCAGTGGTTCGACTACACCGGCCTGACCCAGGACGAGAGCCGGGGGGCAGGCTGGACCCTGCCCTTCCACCCCGATGACCGGCAGCGCGTCTGGGATGCCTGGCAGCACGCTTTGCAGCACCAGGGCAGCTATGAAATTGAATCCCGCATGCGGCGCGCCGATGGGGCCTATCGCTGGTGGTTGATTCGCGGCAATCCTTCATTCAATGCCCAGGGCGAAGTTCAGCAATGGCTGGGCACCTGCACTGACATTGACGACCTCAAACGCGCTGGGGTTTTGCTGCGCGAGAGCGATGAAAAACTGCGGCTGGCAACCGAAGCTGCCGGGCTGGGCGTGTGGTCCTGGGACCCGGTGGCCGATGTCGTGGTCTGGGAGAACGCGATCATTGCCGGGATATTCGGGCTCGCCTTAAACGAGCCGCCCCTCAACTCGGCCCATTTCACCAGCGAGTTTCTGCATCCCGACGATTTGCCCGTCTACCAGGCGGCGATTGCGCGTACCGTACAAAACGGCGAGGCGTTTTCGTTTCTCGGGCGCATTCGCCGGCGAGACGGCGCGCAGCGCTGGATCGAGTTCACCGGCAGGCTCGGACCGGTTCTAAGCGGGCAGCCGCTTCGCGTTCTGGGAACGATCCAGGATCTGACCGAACGCAAGGAAGCCGAGGCCGCCCTGCGCCGCCGCCATGCTGACGCCCAATTGGTCTCAAACATCGCCTCCCGGCTGGTGATGTGCGACCCGCGCGGGCATCGTGTGGACCCAGAGCATTTGCTCGAAGTCACCTTCGCCAGACTGGCCAAGCATTTGGGAGTCGAGTACTACTTCAACTACGTCGTCGCGGAGCAGCCCGACACGCTGCGCCTGGTGTCGAGCGCCGGGCTGGACGCAGCGACGAGCGAGGCGGATAAACACATCGCCTTTGGCACCCATCTGTGCGGCATGGTCGCGCAGACGCGCCAGCCGCTGGTGCTTGATGCGCTTTCCACCAGCGTGCTACCAAATGCCGCCGGGCTTAAGTCCATCGGGGTCAACATTTATGCGGGCTTTCCGCTGTTGTCTGCGGGCCGCCTGATCGGCACCATTGGTTTTGCCAGTGCGCGTGCGGAGCCGTTCAAGGCCGATGAGCTTGAATTGATTCAGCTCATTGCCAACCTGATGGCCGCCGCACTGGAGCGTGAACGCCTGAGCGAGCGTGTGCGCACCAGCGAGGCGCGCTTTCGCCAGGTGTTTCAGTACGCGGGGACGGGCATCGCCACGGCTGACCTGCAGGGGCGCTTTCTATCGGCCAATCCGGCGTTTTGTCGCCTGCTCGGCTACAGCCTGGATGCGCTTCGCGGTGTTGAGCTCTCGTCGCTGACTCACCCGGATGACCGCGCTCAATGCGCGGTGGTGCTGCGCCGCATACTGGAAGAAAACGGGGCAGGCAGCGAGATTGAATGCCGCTACCTTCGCCAAAACGGCAGCGTGCTCTGGGCCCACAAGGTGGTCACTGTGTTGCGCGACGAAGCCGGGCAGGCCACGAGTGTCGTCGCGCTTGTTACCGACGTGACGCAGCGCAAGCTGGCTGACATCGCCCTGTGCGAGAGCGAAGAACGCTTTCACGCCGTAGCCGACCGCATTCCGCAACTCGCCTGGATGGCCGACAGCCGGGGCAACGTTGGCTGGTTCAACGAAGGCTGGCTTGACTACACCGGCACCACGCTTGCCGAGAACCTGCATGCAGGCTGGAAAGCGGTGCTCCACCCCGACTACGTAGAGGCCGTTGACGGCAAACTGGCGCTCGCGCTAAAGCGCGGCGAGGACTGGGAGGACACCTTTCCCCTGCGCGCAAAGGACGGCCACTACCGCTGGTTCCTGTCGCGCATGAGCGCCGTACGCAATGAGGCCGGGCGAGTTTTGCACTATTTCGGCACCAACACCGACATCACCGAGCGTGTTGAACTGGAGGAAACGGTCAGGCAGCACAGCTTTATCCTGGCCGAAGAAGCGCGGCGCAAGGACGAGTTTTTGGCGACGCTGGCGCACGAGCTGCGCAACCCGCTTGCGCCGGTTCGCAATGCGGTACAAGTCTTGAAAATCAAAGACCAGACCGCACGGAAAGTGCAGTGGGCCAGCGAGGTCATTGAGCGCCAGATGCAGCAGATGACGCGGCTGATTGACGACCTGATGGATATAAGCCGCATTAATCGAGGCCGGATTGAGCTCAAGCGCGAGACGATGGATCTCGCCGCCGCAGTGCAATGTGCCGTCGAGACGATTGGTCCGCTGGCAGACGAATGCGGCCACACCATGACGCTGGCCCTGCCGCAGCAAGCGTGCTTTGTCGATGCGGACCCAATGCGCATCACGCAGGTGTTTTTCAATTTGCTCAACAACGCCGTCAAGTACACCGAATGTGGGCGCATTGATGTGCAGCTGCGCAGCGAGGGCGGCGACGCGCTGGTGTTTGTGCGCGACAACGGCATCGGCCTTTGCGCCGACAGGCTGCACGATATTTTTGGAATGTTTTCGCAGGTTGAGTCGGCGCTTCACCGTTCACGCGGTGGGCTGGGAATTGGCCTGTCGCTGGTGAAACGGCTGGTGGAGCTGCACGGCGGGCACGTCGAGGCGCGCAGCGAGGGGCCGGGCCGGGGCAGCGAGTTTGTGGTGCGCCTGCCAATGGTGGCCGGGCCTGACGCTGGCGACGTCGCGCCAGCAATCGACGCGGTTCAAGCTGGGTCGGGCTTGCGCATTCTTGTGGTGGACGACAACCGCGACACCGCCGACAGCTTGAGCACGCTGCTCGAATTGATGGGCAACACGGTGCGAAGCGCCTATGACGGCAAAGCGGCGCTCACCGCCGCAGCAGACTTCCATCCCGAGGTGGTTGTGTCCGACATCGGCATGCCCGGTATGAATGGCTACGAGCTATGCCGCCGCCTGCGCCAGGAGCCGTGGGGCCAGGCCATCACGATCATCGCCACATCCGGGTGGGGCCAGCCGGAAGACCGCCGCAAGACGGTCGAGGCCGGGTTTGACCAGCACCTTGTGAAACCGGTGGACCCGCACGACCTGTTGGCGTTGCTCAATAGACTGGCCTTGCAACAGTGAGCGCCTACGCAAGCACCCTCACCCCAGCCCTCTCCCGCACGCGGGAGAGGGAGCAAGTCAGGGCGGCATTCTCCGAATCAATTCTCTCTGCCGCTGGCGCGATAGCGGCAGAGGCAAGCCAAGTCAATGCCGCAGCGTCCGAATTAACTCTATTTGCGCGGCGCAATAGCGGCAGAGGCAAGCCAAGTCAATTCCGCAGCGTCCGAATTAACTCCCTCTCCCGCTGGCGGGAGAGGGCAGGGGTGAGGGTGGGGGCATCGCGAGCAAGCTTTGATGCAAGCGCGCAATCGTGCCTGATTTTTGCTTGGTTTCGCAGATAAAACCGGCCTTTCAACCAACAACAACGGGCGCAGGCAGCTCCTGAAAAGATAGCGATCACGCGCTGCGCATGTCAGCTTTGACCACCACTGCGAAGCCGGTGTCGCGCAAAAAACGCCCACATCATCGCGCTCGCATCCGGCCCGCTGCGTTCGCTGAACTTCACTGTGTCATCGCCGCCGCTCCAGGCGTGGCCGAGGCCGGCAACCTCGCACAGCACCAGTTGCGGCTTGCGTCCGGCCAAGTAAGTGGTGCTGGCCCAGGCATGGCGCGGGCTGCGGCCCGATGTGCGCGCCGGGAAGCTGCGCCGCGTCGGCTCAGGCCGGGTCAATGCGGCCGCGTTAACGACCAGCAGTTGCTGCACCAGCTGAGCTGCGTTGACGCGCCGCACCACTGCATCGCGCTCGCCGTGAATCACGATGGCCGGCAAACCCAAAGGACGCAGCGTGCTTTGCGCCGCCGCGAGCGCTGCGCCCACATGCGCCTGGCCCGCGCCGCGCTGCATCGTGCGGTAGGCGGTCAACACCGTGTCCACAGTTCCGAACACCGGCGCTGAATGCAGGCCGACAGCGGCGATCAATTCAGGGTGGCGCAACGCCAGCAGCGTCGCGAGAGCAGCCCCGGCAGACAGGCCAGCCGCAGATTGCTGCGGGTACAGCACGGCGAAACCCCTGCGTTCGGCCAGCTGGTTCATGCGCGTGGCGGTGGCGAAGTCGCAGGCGCTCTGCTGGCAACCGTGCAGCATCACGACCAGCGGCAGTGGCGCATCCGTTACGCCCGGCGGCAACGGCGGCAGATAAAGCCAATACAGCAGGCGGCGCGTCGTCAGCGTGGCCGAGCCTGCTGACGGCGTAGCGGACGAATAGCCTTTCTGCCAGGTTCCCGCCTGGGCTTGCGTGGCCGCTGGGTCTGCGACTTGGCATCCTCGCGACTTCCCCGGGGGGGCAGCTTTTTCGGCGTCAGGGGGCGATGGTCGGCGGTGACGCTGACCCGCCGGGCAAGCCGAGCCGTTTCGCTGTTTTGTCCGCCGTCCCTTCAATCGCCCTGCCAGCCTTGCCCAGGCCATCGCTGCCGACCTGGAGGCCGCGCCGCACCGCTCCCTCGACCTTTTGACCGATCTCGGTCGTGGTTCCCTGTGCAGATTGGCTCTTGTCGGCCAGAGTGCTACACGCGCTGGCACCGGCAACCAGCAATGCGAGACAGGCCAGATGGAAAATCGATTGCATGGGAATACTCCTTAAACCTAGAAACGGCAGTTGGACGCGTCCAAGAGGGCTGTGATGCGGCGGGCTGGCAAGGCGTGACAACGACGCAGGCTGCTGCCTGCTAGGCGGAGCAACGCCGCCAGACGGGCGCAGCGCGGCTCGCTTGGGTGCGTAGCGGTGTCACCTGAGAGGCGAGAGTCAACGAAGCCAAAAAAGTCAATAGGCATCTGGATTTGGAGAGGCTTACGAGCGGTCAACTGCCGTTTCCAGGTTAATAGCAGCTCGAAGCTGCATCATATCGATTAGATGAGGCTGTCGGTTGCTATCTAAAACATAGCTTCTTACGCCCGTGTTTATTGGACTAAATGCCAGTTTGATCATTTCATCCAGGCCAGCGCAAGCGCTGCTGCGATAAACTGCCCGCCTCCATCCTGACCACTTTCTCGCCTTCGCCATGACCCGATTTCTGACCGCCGCCCTCTACAAATTCGTCGAGCTTCCCGACTTCGCCGCGCTGCAAACGCCCTTGCTCGCGTGCTGCGAAGCGCACGCCGTTAAAGGCACGCTGCTGCTGGCACCCGAGGGCATCAACGGCACCATCGCAGGACTGGAGCCGAACGTGCGCGCAGTGCTGGCTTATCTGCGGCAAGACCCGCGCCTGGCCGCGCTGGAGCACAAGGAAGCCTGGGCCGACGCCCCGCCCTTTCACCGCATGAAAGTGCGCCTCAAGCGCGAGATCGTCACCCTGGGCGTGCCCGACGTGCATCCGGCGTTGATGGCCGGGCAGTACGTCAAGCCGCAGGACTGGAACGCGCTGCTCGATGAGCCCGGCGTGGTGGTGGTTGATACGCGCAATGACTACGAGGTGTTGATCGGCACGTTTGACGGTGCGATCAACCCTGCCACCGCCGCGTTTTCCGATCTGCCGGCCTGGGTCGGACGCGAAATGGCACCGGGCGGAAAACTCGCCGCCATCGACGGCCATAAGCCGAAAGTAGCGATGTTCTGCACCGGCGGCATCCGCTGCGAGAAATCGACCGCGCTGCTGCGATCCAAAGGTTTCGACGAGGTTTATCACCTTGAAGGCGGCATTCTGAAATACCTCGAAACCATACCCAAGGCGCAGAGCCGCTGGCAGGGCGAATGCTTTGTCTTCGACGAGCGCGTGTCGGTCGGCCACGGCCTGCGCGAGGGCCGGCATGTGCTGTGCCGCTCGTGCGGCGACCCGCTCACTGAAGTCGATGTCGCATCGCCGCAGTTCGAGCTGGGCGTGAGTTGCCCGCATTGCCATGACAAAACCACGGCCGGGCAAAAAGCCGGCTACCGCGAGCGTCAAAAACAAGTTGAACTGGCGAAGGCCAGGCGCACGCTGCACATCGGTGCGCAGCAGGTGGGCTCGCGCTTGCGGCGGAGTCTGGTGAAGAAGCCCGGTTTGGCGGATTGAATTTGCGCAGGTGCGAGGACCGATGCCCTCACCCCAACCCTCTCCCGGAGGGAGAGGGAGTTAAAGCCTGACCCCACCAGTTGCACCCTCACGTTGCGGCCTTCTTGCTCCCTCTCCCTCTGGGAGAGGGCGGGTGAGGGCTCCCCGAATTGCATCCCTTGCCAAGTTGCCTTCCAAAGCCGAATCGCCCCATGCCCGCCCTGCCCGTCCTCTATTCGTTCCGGCGCTGCCCCTACGCGATGCGCGCACGGCTGGCATTGGCCGTCAGCGCCGTACCCGTCGAGCTGCGCGAAGTGGCGCTGCGCAGCAAACCGGCCGAGTTGCTTGCGGCCTCGCCCAAAGGCACGGTGCCGGTGCTGGTGCTGCCGGGCGGCGAGGTGATTGATCAAAGCCTCAACGTCATGCTATGGGCGCTCGGCCAGCGCGACCCTGAGCACTGGCTGCAGCCCGAACGCGAAACACTTGCGGACATGCTGGCCTTGATCGCCGAATGCGACGGGCAATTCAAGCTGCATCTGGACCGCTACAAATACCCGAATCGCTACGCGCTGGAGCTTGCCGCTGCAAATGCGGCTGACGGGGCCTTGGCCCAGCGCGGTTTCGCCGAGCTGCACCGCACCGCAGCGACCGTGTGGCTGATTGGGCTGGAGGCGCGCCTCGCCGGACACAGCGCCCTGTTCGGCAGCCGCGCCAGCCTGGCCGACATGGCCGTGCTGCCATTCGTGCGCCAGTTCGCGCGCACCGACGCCGCTTGGTTCGCCGTGCAGCCGTGGCCGCAGTTGCAGCAGTGGCTGGCGTGCTTCGAGGCGAGCGATTTGTTCGCAAGCATCATGCGCGAGCGGCCTGTTGCGTGGACTTCGGCTCTGCATCCGCTATAAGAACAGGAGCTGCTTGCGCCCGTCTGGATTGGGTTTTAAGCCTTTTCTATTCAGAAATTCGGCAAAACACAGCGTTCGTGTCGGCGCGGCACCCAGTTCAACGCCGAATGCGCGTTGACAGCACCACAGAGGTATGTGTGCGCTCCACCCCGTCGAGCAGGCCGATGCGGTCAATCACCGCGTCCAGCCGTTCGATGGAGCCGGCCTGCACGATGGCGATCATGTCGAAGGCTCCGCTGATCGACAGCAGCGCACGCACCTCGGGGATTTTGCGCAGCGCCGCCTCGACCGGGCCAGCCAGCTTGGGGCCGACGGTAAGCATCACGTGCGCCTGCACTTGGGACTTCTCGTAGGCATCACCGGTGCGCGCGCCGTAGCCGGTGATGACCTTGTCGCGCTCCAGCCGCGCAATGCGGGCCTGCACTGCGGTGCGCGAAAGCCCCACCTTGCGGGCGAGCAGAGCCATCGGGCAGCGCGCGTTCTCACGAAGCTCGGCGAGCAGGCTCTGGTCGATGGCGTCGAGGGTCATGGTGACAGGAGAAAACTAGTTAAATCAAACATTTATTGCTGCGATTTAACTAAATTATGACTTCGTTTTGTATGAATTGATACTACCAACCGTCAGCGTTGTTCTACACAATGAGTCATGGGTTGAATCATTTATTGACCTCGGCAAGCATCTCGCACCGGGCAATTCCAGGAGTTCAGCATGAAAAAAATCATGATTGCAGGCGCCGGAAAAATCGGCTCGGCCATCGCTGGCCTGCTCAGCGCCACGCCTGACTATGAGGTGACGGTGGCTGACTCATCATCTGCTGCACTGGCTGATTTGAAAGTCGGTCCGCAGGTGAATCGCCTGGCGCTGGACATCACCGACCCACTGGCACTGCGCGCGGCGCTCTCAAGCCAATTCGCAGTGCTCAGCGCGGTGCCGTTTCACCTCACCACGTCGATTGCCGAGGCCGCGGTCGATGAGGGCGTGCATTACCTCGACCTGACCGAAGACGTGGCGAGCACGCGGCGTGTCAAAGAGCTGGCGTGTACGGCGCGCTCGGCGTTGATCCCGCAGTGCGGGCTGGCACCGGGCTTTGTTTCTATCGTCGCGGCTGATCTGTGCCGGCGCTTCGACAGCCTGCACAGCGTGCGCATGCGGGTCGGCGCACTGCCGCAGTTCCCGTCGAACGCGCTCAACTACAACCTGACCTGGAGCACTGACGGCGTCATCAACGAGTACTGCGAGCCCTGCGAGGCCATCGCCCACGGCGTGCTGCGACAGGTACCGCCACTGGCCGAGCACGAGGAGTTCTCGCTCGACGGCGTGACGTATGAGGCATTCAACACCTCGGGCGGCCTGGGCACGCTGTGCGAGACGCTGCAGGGCCGCGTCACCCACCTTAACTACAAAACCATTCGCTACCCGGGCCACGCCGCCATCATGAAGATGCTGATCAACGACCTGCGCCTGCGCGAGCGCCGCCATGTGCTCAAAGACCTGCTGGAAAACGCGCTGCCAATCACGCTGCAGGACGTGGTGATCGTGTTTGTTACGGTC
>JANOOO010000077.1:0-17334 GCA_031421375.1 Polaromonas sp. | reverse complement strand
CTCATCGTTCAGATAACCGGCTAATTTCCGGTGCTGCAAAAGGCTTCAAGACTTCGGTTTTGAAGCCTTTTTGCTTGGGAGGCCCCACACTACGGGTGCAAACCGCTCCTTATTTAATAGCGATCAAGCCATTTGCCCTTTGCGGCTCAAGGTCACGTCGATTCTCAGGCTCTTGCGAACGCCGATTCGCCGAGCCCACTCAATGCTCGCCCTGCCTGGGCTTTCGGGCGCGATTGGCGGCCACGCGATCAAACATGGCATTGGGCAGCACGCTCATTAGCCCGGCGACCGCCGCCATCGGCCATGGCGTCACGGTGTAGCTTTGACCCGATTTGATCGCGCTGAAGGCGCGTTCAGCGAAGCGGGTAACCGGCATGAGAAACGGCATGGCATAGCGATTGCGACGCGTCAGCGGCGTGTCGATGTAGCCCGGGCAGATCGTCACTACTTTCACGCCGGTTGCGCGAAGCTCGCCGCGCAGGCTTTCGCAATAGGCTATCAGCGCCGCTTTGCTCGCGCAGTAGGCACCATGGCCGGGCAGCCCGCGAATGCCGGCGGCGCGAAACCATACCAGCGACAAACGGATGAAACGTGGCAGCCGCGCCCACGGTGTTGGTCGCCAGGACTTGCGCCATCACGGCCAGGTCGCCACGCTCGGCGGTGTCCATGCCGATGCTGATGCCCGCGTTGGCAATGACCACATCGGGCACGCCCTGCGCGGCAACGCAGGTCTGCCCGGCAGCGACGATGCTGTCGATGATGCTCACGTCAGCGTGATAAATCCGGTATCTGCCCGTGCTGAAGCCCTGTTCGTCAGCCCAGAGCTGCAGCGCGGTGGTGCGGCGTGCTGCCAGCGCCAACCGGAAGCCTGCATCGTAGTAGCGACGCGCCAGGGCCTGCCCGATGCCGCTCGACGCGCCGGTGATGAACACCAGGGGACCGGTCATGCGTGGCACCCGTTCGCGGCAGCTGAGCGCAAGTCAACGCGCCTGATCATCAGTCTTTTGCGGCTTGGCCGGCAGGCTCGCTGGCGGCTCGCGGGTGGATCGCGGGTTAAGCACGCCGCGAACCCGACCTTTGAGGTCCACGACCTGATCGAGGTTGTTGTAGGCGAACTCATTGCCGGTGAACTGATCAGCCCCACGCGTCAGCACCACCGGCTTGTTTGAGGTGACGCGCTCTTCATTGAGAAACGCATGCAGGAACTCGCCGCGAAACTCCAGCCGGGACGGCGCCCTTCCGCCAGGCTCGATACCGGCTTCGCGCACGACGAGTGCGTTGCCGACGAGCTGGACTTCGGAGCCGTCGCCGTTGCTGTAGGCGCGCCGGCCGGTGGCTGTGGTGACGCGCCCATCGGGGGTGAAGCTGCGAATGCGGGCGTCATCAATTTCAAGAATGTCCGTTGATGGAAAATGCCGGCCTTCCCGGCCCGAGATGTCGCTCTTGAGTCGGCCGGTTTCATCGAAATTCTTGACGCTGAAGTTACGCATGAAGTAGTCGGCTTCGCGGTTGACTGGCGCGCTGGCCGGGACGGCTGTCGTTGGCACCGCATTGCGGATCAGCCAATAGGTGCCCAGAGCCAGCACGCCCATCAGCAGCATGGGCATGTACATCGAAAGGGCCTCCCAGCCGTCACGCAGCAGATTCGCGAAGGCGCGCCTGCGTTCTGGGTTCACGCGCCACTGACCTCAAGCAGACGCGCATAGTGGCCACCAGCTACCAGCAACAGGTCGCACAGATCCCGCGCAGCGCCGTGTCCACCGCGTGCGCGTGTGACGTAATGGGCCATGGCAAGCAGCTCTGCATGCGCGTTCGGCGGCGCGCAGGCCAGCGCAGCGCGGCGCAGCACCGGCAGATCGGGCCAGTCGTCGCCCATTGCGGCCGCGTCTGACCACGCCAGACCCAAACTATTCAACGTGGCTTCTGCGGCCGGCCTCTTGTCGTCACAACCAAAGTGCGTATGCGTCACGCCGAGGGCCGCGAGCCGTTTGCGCAAGGCGGCACTGTCGCGTCCGGTGATCACCGCCGGCGTGATGCCGACTTGTTGCAGCAGCTTGATGCCGTAGCCGTCAAGCGTGCTGAAGCGCTTGAGCGTTTCGCCGTGTTCAGACAGATAAAGCCCGCCATCGGTCATCACGCCATCGATGTCAAAGAAAACCACGCGGATGCTTTGCGCGCGCAGCAGCAGTTGCGGCTCGAACTGCAGGCTCGGCCGCAGTGGCGGCAATGGCGACAGCGGCGCTGGCGCGTGACCCGCCGGGCTCATATAACCTTTGCTCGCATCAAGTCGTTGGTATTGAGCGCGCCGCAGAGGCGGTCGTCGTCATCGACAACCAGAACGCTGGTGATCTGAAACTGCTCCATAAGAGCCACGGCATCAACGGCCAATGCCTGCGCCCGAACGGTGCGTGGCTGCGGGTGCATCACGTCGAGCACGCGGGCACTGCGCAGATCGAGGCCGGTTTCAACCAGTCGGCGCAAGTCTCCGTCGGTGAAAATGCCGAGCACGCGGCGGTCCGCGTCAATCACCGCTGACGCGCCCAGCCCCTTGCTGCTCATCTCGCGCATCAGCTGCGTGAAGCCCGCGTCGGGCCCGACCGCCGGCACCGCATCGCCGCTGCGCATGACATCGCTGACATGCGTGAGCAACTTGCGGCCCAGCGCACCGCCGGGATGCGAGCGCGCGAAGTCTTCGGCGCGAAAGCCGCGCGCATCAAGCAGGGCAACAGCCAGCGCATCGCCGATGGCCAGCTGCGCGGTGGTGCTGGCCGTGGGCGCGAGGTTGAGCGGGCAGGCTTCCTGCGCCACACTGCTGTCGAGCGTGACGCGCGCCTGCCTGGCCAGCGTTGATTGCGCGCCGCCCGTGATGGCCACCAGCGGCACGCCCTGGCGCCTGAGCACTGGAAGAATCACGGTGAGCTCTTCGCTTTCGCCGCTGTTGGAGATGGCCAGCACCACGTCGCTGGCTTGCACCATGCCCAAGTCGCCATGGCTGGCTTCAGCTGGATGCACGAACATGGCCGGCGTGCCGGTGGATGCCAGCGTGGCGGCGATTTTGCCGCCGATATGCCCGCTCTTGCCGATGCCCATTACGACGATGCGACCCCGGCAGTTGAGCATCAGCCGCACGGCCTCGGCGAACTCGCTGCCCACCCGCTGCCCCAGGGCGGACACAGCAGCAGCTTCAATCGCAAATGTCTGGCGCGCCAGCGTCAGGGCTTTCTCGGGTTGAAACACGGGGGGGTCAAAACTCATGGCTGCATTCTATCGACGAGCCCCCAATAAAGCCTTGCTACCGGGTGCGCGAATGCGGCCAGCGCAGAGCTGCTTTGATAGAGCCATCAAGTACCATCAATCCATGAGCGCGCTTGAGCTGACACTGCTTTATCTGCTTGCCGCTGTGCTGGGTGTGGTGGTTTGCCGCTCGCTGAAGTTGCCGCCGATGTTGGGCTATCTGGCGGTCGGCGTGGCCATCGGCCCGCACGCTTTGGCGCTGGCAGAAAACACCGAGGGTGTGCGCTACGTGGGCGAATTCGGCGTCGTGTTTTTGATGTTCGTCATCGGCCTTGAATTCAATCTGCCCAAGCTGCGTTCCATGCGCCGACATGTGTTTGGTCTTGGTTTGCTGCAGGTCACGCTGACGCTGGTGATCGGCACGCTGGGCTCGCTGTTTCTCGCGTCGCTGGCACCCACACTCTGGAGCATGAGCTGGCAGACTGCGCTGGCCCTGTCGGGGGCCATGGCCATGAGCAGCACTGCCATCGTGGTCAAGCTGCTGTCCGAACGGCTTGAGCTCGACTCCGAACACGGACGGCGCGTGATGGGCGTGCTGCTGTTTCAGGACCTGGCTGTGGTGCCGCTGCTGGTGTTGATCCCGGCATTGGGCTCACCCGCCGACCAGCTCTTGATGGCGCTGGCCGTGGCCGGACTGAAGGCCACCTTGCTGGTTGGCCTGCTGGTGACCGGTGGGCAGCGCCTGATGCGCTGGTGGCTCACGCTGGTGGCGCGCCGCAAGAGCGAAGAGCTGTTTGTACTGAACCTGTTGCTGGTCACACTCGCCCTGGCCTGGCTGACCGAGCTTGCCGGTTTGAGCCTGGCACTCGGCGCGTTCATCGCCGGCATGCTGATCTCGGAGACCGAATTCAAGCACCAGGTTGAAACCGACATCCGCCCTTTTCACGACGTGCTGCTCGGGCTTTTCTTCATCAGCATCGGCATGCTGCTCGACTGGCGCATCGTTCTGGAGCGCTGGCCGCTGGTGCTGGTTTTGGCGACGCTGCCGGTCCTGTTCAAGCTGCTGATGGTGGCAGCACTGGCGCGCATTTTGGGTGCGACAGCGGGCGTCTCGCTGCGCACCGG
Source organism: Polaromonas sp. (assembly GCA_031421375.1). Lineage (GTDB taxonomy): Bacteria > Pseudomonadota > Gammaproteobacteria > Burkholderiales > Burkholderiaceae_C > Polaromonas. The sequence continues at coordinate 12,975 of JANOOO010000077.1, read as the reverse complement.
GCTCTACCTCGCGCAGGCCGGTGAATTCGGTTTCGTGCTGCTTTCCCTCGCGCAAAGTCACGCGCTGGTGCCGCCCACGCTGCTCAACCCTATCCTGGCCGGCATGGTGCTGTCGATGCTCGCCACGCCCTTCATCATCATGCAGAGCAATCACATCGTGATGCGCCTGGTTGCCAGCGACTGGCTGCAGCAGTCGCTGCACATGACCACGATTGCGCGCAAGTCCATCAACGCCAGCAAGCACGTCATCATCTGCGGCTATGGCCGCTGCGGGCAAAACCTCGGGCACATGCTCGAACGTGAAGGCATTCAGTACATGGCGCTGGACCTCGACCCGGACCGTGTGCGCAAGGCCGCTGCCGCAGGCGACTCCGTTGTGTTCGGTGATGCTGTGCGGCTGCAGGCGCTGATGGCCGCCGGCCTGACGCGCGCCAGCGCGGTGGTGGTGACTTACCTCGACACCGCCAGCGCGCTTAAGGTGTTGGCCAACGTTCACACGCACGCGCCGCATGTGCCGGTGATCGTGCGCACCCAGGACGACCACGACCTCGAAAAACTGCAGGCCGCAGGCGCTACCGAAGTCGTGCCCGAGGCGATTGAAGGCAGCCTGATGCTGGCCAGCCATGCACTCGCTTTGGTGGGTGTGCCGATGCGCCGAGTCATTCGTGTGGTCCAAGACCAGCGCGATGCCCGCTACAACCTGCTGCGCGGCTACTTTCGCGGCGCGGATGACGACACGGCTGAAGATCGCGATGAAGAGCGCCTCGCGAGCGTGGCGCTGCCGCTGGGGAGCCCTCTGGCTGGCAAGACTGTAGCCAGCCTCACTCTACCGGCGCTGGGCGCACGCGTGGTCAATCTGCGCCGCAGCAGTGGCAGCACCATGTCAGCGCACGGCGCGCTGTTGCTCGAAGAAGGCGACACGCTGGTGCTGTCCGGAAAGCCGGCCGCGCTGGCCCTGGCAGAAGAAGCCCTGCTGGCCCGCTGACCGCTTTCTTCCTCTGGCTGGGCCGCGTGGACGCCGGGATTCCTGCTATCCATAACCCACAGCTCGTTAAGCGGGCTACACGCGCGATTGAGCGCCGCAACAGCATGCAGGGTTAGTTCAAATCACCGTACTGCGTCTTGCCGAGGGCAGCGGCCGCTTGTGACTCGCTCCCATTCGCAATCTCGGTATCGGCAAAGTCCACCAGCGGGGGATAGTCGAGCGCTTTGCCGCCCAGTCTGACAGTTTCCTCAATCGAAGCGGGTCGCGACTTCGATGATGCGGCCAGCAAGGCACGGTTGAACGCAGCAACCCCGTCGTCGTCAATTGCGTGGCGCTTTGTAAATGCAGGGCGAGCGCTGGCCAGTGCTCGGTCCCTCTCGCGCGTCGTGTCCAGCCTCGGCGCAGTGAACACGTCGGTGTCCGCCAAACGCCAGTACACCGTTGGCACGGCGATGTCGAACCGATGCCCGGCATTTTTAATGATCGCCGCCTCCAGCTCGCTCAGCCGGTCGAATCCCGCGCCAAAACCCTGCGCCAGATCGACCATGACCATGAACGCGTCACCCGTCTGGTCAAGTGATAGCACCTTGAATTTGTAGCCCGCTGACAGCACGCCAGATCGGGTCATGGCCTCACGAATCGCAACATACAGCTCTTCGCGCCGCGCGTGACGCTGATGCTTGCGCCGGTCAATGGGCGGCTCGGGCGTGATTGGCGTGGCCCGTTCGATTTGCTCGGGTGGCCGAACTGCATCCGGCTTCGATTTTTTTGAAAACCAGTCAAACAATGCCATGGGTCAGCTTCTTTTAAATGTGGACATTTTCGCGGTCGCCAGTTCCGGTTTACGGGGTGGCACCGATGCATTGGCGCGTTAGTGCAAGCGCGGCTCCAAGCGCGTTTGGGCTCATCAGCAAACTGCCACTCGCCTGGCGCGGTTGTACAGACGCCTGGACATCACACTGCCCAAGGCCAGAGTTAACTCAAGCGCAATCGGGCTGTGCCGATTGGCCAGCTCGAGAAACCGCAGCGGGGACAAAAACCACAGCTTCGCGGGGCCAAAGGCCTGGACCGTGGCGGCGCGCGGTAGATGCGAGAAGAAGCTGCCCTCCCCCACCACACTGCCGGCCGAGATGATCGCCATCCGAACGCGGCCCAGACCGTCCTGGTGATGAACACTGAGCGAGCCGCTTTCAACGAAATAGACAGCCCGGTCTAGCTCACCGCGCTCAATCAGCACACGACCCTCAAGCACATCAAGGGCTTGCAGGTAGTTGGCCAATGTCACCCACTGCGGCGCGGTTAACTGGCAGCGCAAGGCGTCCTGGGTGGGGCAGTCGCCAATGGCGGCGACCAACGCGTCGATGGGCATCGTTCCTGCAGTTGTCAAAGTGGCTTGCGCGTTGATCACGATTGTCCCTTGCTGTTTAACCGAGATGCTTACTGGCGCTTCGGCGCTTGATCTCCTTTTACACCCATCCTGACGACGACCACCAACCGGGCCGGCGTTAGCGCCTGCCGGGTCGATGAACGGGGCCGCCGTCAGACCGGCGGTAGGCATCAACGAGTCGCCGCGTTGTGGCCGTTGCGACGTGGCAACGGGCAGGGGCTATTTCCCGATGCAGAACCGGGAAAAAATCTCTCCAAGGAGGTCATCGGACGTAAACGCACCGGTGATTTCGCCGAGATGGTGCTGCGCCATGCGCAGGTCTTCGGCAAGCAAGTCAAGCGCCGGTTGGTTGCGAGCCAGATGAGTTTGCGCGTCCAGCAGCCTGGCTGCGACGCGCTCAAGCGCCCTGACATGCCGCTCCCGCGCCATGAACAGACCCTCGGGGGCCGACTGCCAGCCGACGACTTGCAAAAGGCGCTGGCGCAAAGCCGACAAGCCAGCGCCGGTTTTGGCCGAAATGCACAGCGCAGATTCGGGCAGCGCTGGCGCTCTTGCCGGAGCCAAATCCAGCTTGTTCCAGACATCGATAACAGGCGTCGGTTGATGATCATTTAGGCCGTTTATCCCCAACACGCGGGCGTAAGCAGCTCCTGATTCAATAGCGGCGGTGCCGGATGGGGGTGCGCTCAGGTCATGCAGGTAGAGCACCGCGTCCGCCGATTCAATCTCGGCCCAGGCTCGCTCAATGCCGATCTTTTCGACTTCGTCCTGCGCGACGCGAAGCCCTGCGGTATCGACGACGTGAATCGGTACGCCTTCGATCTGAATCAGTTGCACTACCTTGTCGCGCGTGGTGCCAGGGATCGGTGTGACGATGGCGAGTTCGGCACCGGCGAGCGCGTTGAGCAGCGAGCTCTTGCCGGCGTTCGGCTGGCCCGCGATGACCACCTTGATACCCTCATGGAGAATCGCGCCCTGGCTAGCGCGCGCCATCACTTCCACCAGGCTCTTCTGCAGTCCGGCGAGCTGGCCTGAGGCGTCTGATTTTTTCAGAAAGTCGATGTCTTCTTCAGGAAAATCAAGCGTGGCCTCGACCAGCATCCGCAGCCGCGTCAGACGCTCACCGAGTTCGCTGACGGCTCGCGAGAAGGCCCCCGTCAGCGACCGGGCCGCCGAGCGTGCGGCGGTTTCGGTGCTCGCGTCGATCAGGTCAGCAATCGCTTCAGCTTGCGCCAGATCGATCTTGCCGTTGAGAAATGCGCGCTCGGTGAACTCACCGGGTCGGGCCAGGCGCAAAACCGCGCCAACGCCGGGCCCGGATGTGGCGATGGCAACTGTGGCAGCCGCCTCCAGGCAGCGAGCCAGCAAGACTTGCAACACCACCGAGCCGCCATGCGCCTGCAATTCCAGCACGTCCTCGCCCGTGTAGGAGTGCGGAGCGGGAAAGTAGATGGCGAGGCCTTTGTCGATGGCCTCGCCGTCGGCGTCGCAAAACGGCAGGTAGGTTGCCACGCGCGGCGTCAGCGCTCGCTGGCAAATCGCCAGGGCGATGGCCTGCAGGTTTTTGCCGGACAAGCGAATAATGCCGACCGCGCCCCGACCTGGAGCAGTCGCTATCGCCACGATAGGCTGATCAAGTCGGTCGAGCACCTCAGGCTGCCTCTGTGAACACACCAAAACCCGACTCAAGCAACGCAGGCCAGCAAGCCTCCATCTTTATGGCTCGCTGCCTTACCGAAACTTCGGCAGGTTGAACTGCGGCGGCACACCCATGCGGGTGTTGATCACCCACTGCTGCGCAATCGACAGAATGTTGTTGGTGATCCAGTACAGCACCAGGCCAGACGGGAAGAAGAAAAACATCACGCTGAAAATCAGCGGCATAAACCACATCAGCTTGGCCTGCATCGGGTCAGGCGGCGCGGGGTTCAACGCCGTTTGCAGCATGGTGGTCAGCGTCATCACGACTGGCAGGATGAAATACGGGTCTGGTGCCGAGAGATCATGAATCCACAGCGTCCACGGCGCGTTGCGCATTTCTACGCTTGACAGCAAGACCCAATACAGCGCGATGAAAACCGGAATCTGCACCATGATGGGAAAGCAACCACCCATCGGGTTGACTTTTTCTTCGCGGTAAATCTTCATCATGGCTTGCTGCATTTCCTGCGGCTTGTCTTTGAGCCGCTCGCGCATCTCCATGATTTTGGGGTTAACAGCCTTCATCTTGGCCATGCTCGAATAGGCTTTGGCGTTGAGCCAGTAAAACGCAATTTTGAGCAACATGACCAAGGCCACAATCGCCCAGCCCCAGTTTTGCAGCACGCCGTAGAGCTTGTCGAGCAGCCAATACAAGGGCTTGGCAAGAATCGTCAGCCAGCCGTAGTCTTTCACCAGCTCCAGGCCAGGCGCGATTGCTTCAAGTGTTTTTTCTTCCTGGGGACCGACGAATAATTTCGAGTCGATGCTTCGGCTGGCACCTGGGGCCACGGGCTCCATCGGCGTGATCATGCCAACGGCATACAGGTTTGAATCGACTTTTCTGAAGAACAGATCGCGCTTCAGGCCATCACCCAGCAACCAGGCGCTGGCGAAATAATGCTGAACCATCGCCACATAACCGTTGGTTGCCTGCTTTTCGACATCGACCTTGTTGTTCTCAATGTCCTTGAACTCCACCTTCTGGTACTTCTGCGCCTCTGTGTAGATTGCCGGGCCAGTGAAGGTTGAGTAAAACGCGGACTCTCCGGGCAACTTGTTGCCATCGCGAACCAGCTGCAAATACAGCTGCGGGGCGACCGATGCGCTACCCGTGTTGATGACCTCATGGCGCACCGCAATCTCGTAGGAGCCACGCTTGAGCGCGTAGGTTTTTCGCAGCTTGACGCCGCCCACTTCAGCCGACTCAAAGGTGAGTGACAGCTCGTTTTGCCCGTCCCGCAGCGAGCGGTCGCCGGGCAGCGCGGTCATTGGGGTTTTGTGCGTTGGCAGCGCGCTGGCCCCAATCAGGCCGGTTTGCGCAACGTACACGCGGTTGGTGCTCTCATCCATCAGCACGAAGCCTGCGGTTTTGTCGCTGTCGTCGGTGTAGCGGGCAAACACGGAGCGCACCAGCGTGCCGCCTTCGGAGTCGAAGGTCAGGTTTAGCACATCGGTAGTCAGCACGACGCGCTCGCGCGTGCTTTGTGCAGACAGTGCGGGCGCGCCAGCAGGCACCGTGCCAGGTGCAGCGCCCAAAGCGGGCATGCCCATTGGTGGCGGGGGCACCGCGCTTGCACCTGCTGTGGCGCTGGCTGCGGTCGAAGGCGCTGATGCCAGATTTTTCGCGGTCTGGTTCGGCGTCGGCATAAAGGTCGGCTGCTTGCCGTTAAACACCTGCCACTGGTCCCACAACAACACCATCGAGAAACCAAAAATAACCCACAAAATGGTGCGGCGGATATCGTTCATGGGGCAGTCTTTTCAGCTGAAGAGCCCGTCGCTCGGGCGATCAGGCGGGTAAATAAAGAATGTGAGACGGTTGAAGGCACGGGGTCGAGCCCACCCTCACACCAGGGATGGCACCGGACTAGCCTGCGCAGCGTCAACGAGCTACCGGCCCAGGCCCCATGCTGCTGCAGAGCCTGCAAGCTGTAGGCAGAGCAACTGGGCTCAAACCGGCAAGCCGAACCGAGCCAGGGGCTGAGCAGCAACCGGTAACTTTTAATCAGCCCGATCAAAACCAGCCTCGGCGCGCCAATCGCCCCGGAACAAAGTTGCTTAACGATATTGCCAACTATGAAACTCATGGGGCATGCACGCCGGACTCAAAGAGCGCCTGGAGTTCGTCGCGAATAGCCAGCTTCAGCAGGCTTGAGCTCGCGCTTGTATAGGCCGAGCGCGCGAATTCGCGCCTTAACCGCACGACAAATGCGGCCTCTGGAAGTCGGCTTGAAAATTCAACAGCCACCGTGTAGGTCTGCCTTTTGATTGCATTGCGGGTCACCGCGCGTTTGGCCCAACGCTTCGGCACCATCGCGCCCAGCCAGATTGCGTCAAACGGAAAAGGCGGGGTCGCGCCGGGAGCTTGCCCACCAGGGGCGTCCGATCCTGCCGGAAGCACCGGGCACCGGTGAAGCGCGAAATGGTTAGTCCTGGCAATCAGCGAGCCCGCCAACACAGCCTGAAACTGCGACCGGGTTTTAAGGCGTTGCAGATAAACCCGACGTTGCGCGACCAACGCCAGACCAGCCGACCTCTAGACAGCCAGGCGTTTACGGCCCTTGGCGCGGCGCGCCGCGATCACAGCCCGACCGCCGCGGGTTTTCATACGGGTCAGGAAACCGTGGGTGCGGGCGCGTTTGACTTTAGACGGTTGATAGGTGCGTTTCATGATGCTGTCCTCGATGCAGTGCGGGCCGACAGGCCTCTGGTGTAAAAAATGCCGGTCTTGGCGGATGTCAAGGCATCGACGATAAAAACCGTCTATGCCACTCGTTCTTCTCGTCCGTTTTTGCCATTGACCCTTTGGTCTTCTCCCATACCGCAAGACCGCGAGACCGGAGACCACGCGAGATCGGCATTTGGATCGACTTGCCCGAATCAGGGAAACCCATGAGTATCGCAGAATCGGCCGCCAAGCCCGTTTTTGCGTTCTTAACTCGCCGAAAAGGAGTCTTCGCTACAAGGCGGGCGGGCCAGAGCGAGCCGTTTTCGTCTGCTTTGATGTGGGCCCGGCAAGGCGAGTTGCTCCTATGCTTGTTTTTGTGTGGATAACACGTCGCTGCCACTACAATCGCGCGTTGCCAAAACAAAATTATCCACAAGCTGCCTGATACCGCTGCGCTCCTATGCAACCATCCAGACTCTTCTACACGGCAGCTTAACTTTGATGAATTCTGGAACCCTCAGCAACCTCGATCACGGCTTGTGGCAGCGCTGCGTTGAACAACTGGCCCAGGAACTGCCCGAGCAACAATTCAACACCTGGATTCGTCCGCTGGTTGTTGATGTTGCCTCTGACCTCTCCAAAGTGGTCATTCAGGTCGGCAATCGTTTCAAGCTCGACTGGATTCGCGCTCAGTACGCGGGCCGTATCTCAACATTGCTGGAACAGCAGTCGGGACAGAAAATTGGCCTTGAGCTGGCACTCGCACCCCGCGAACTTCAGGTCCGAGCCCCCACACTGGCCCGCGCATTTGACGGCCCCGGGGTGATTGAGCCGATCAGTCTCGGGGCTTCTGACGAATCTGCTGGCGCTCCTTTCAAGAGTCGCCTGAACACCGCATTGACGTTTGAAACCCTGATTGAAGGCACCGCTAACCGGATGGGCCGGGCTGCCGCTCTCCATGTCTCCAGCAGTCTCGGGCAGCTTTACAACCCACTTTTCATCTACGGCGGCGTGGGCTTGGGTAAAACTCATCTGATGCACGCGATCGGCAATAAATTGCAGGGTGACAACCCAGCCGCGAAAGTGCTCTACATCCATGCCGAGCAGTTTGTGTCCGACGTGGTGAAGGCCTACCAGCGTAAAACCTTCGACGAATTCAAGGAGCGCTATCACTCGCTGGATCTGCTGCTCATCGACGACGTCCAGTTTTTTGCGAACAAAGACCGCACGCAAGAAGAGTTTTTCAACGCGTTTGAAGCCTTGCTGACCAAGAAGTCGCACATCGTGATGACCAGCGACACCTACCCGAAGGGCCTGACCGACATACATGAACGCCTTGTTTCGCGCTTTGACTCGGGCTTGACGGTGGCCATTGAGCCGCCCGAACTTGAAATGAGGGTTGCCATCCTGATTCGCAAAGCCGAGGTCGAGGGCACCGTTATGCCAGAAGAAGTGGCCTTTTTTGTCGCCAAGAATGTGCGCTCCAATGTGCGTGAGCTCGAAGGCGCGTTGCGCAAAATTCTGGCTTATTCACGCTTCAATCAAAAAGATATCTCTATTCAGCTTGCCCGTGAAGCTCTGCGCGATCTGCTGTCTATCCAGAACCGGCAAATTTCGGTCGAGAACATCCAGAAAACTGTCGCCGACTACTACAAAATCAAGGTCGCCGACATGTACTCAAAAAAGCGGCCCGCCAGCATCGCCAGGCCAAGGCAAATTGCCATGTACCTGGCCAAAGAATTAACGCAAAAGAGCCTCCCTGAGATCGGTGAACTGTTCGGTGGCCGTGACCACACCACGGTGCTGCATGCGGTCCGTAAGATGTCAGCCGAACGCCAGCAGATGACCGAACTCAATCAACAGCTTCACGTGCTTGAACAGACGCTAAAAGGCTGACATGAGCACCTTTACATCGACATCCATCGGGCAACCCCTAGTCTGGGGACAACTTTTTAACAACTGGCCCCTTATCCACAGGAGCAGCCGTCACCGCGAAGTTGTTCATAGTTCGCCAGGCACTTGACAGCCCACTCAACACAGGGTTAAACAAGTCCCAAGTGCTTGATAAAAAAGGGGAAAATGGGGCTGTCCACAGAAAGCCGCCACCCTTACTACTACTACTAATTTGAATTAAAGAATTAAAGAGAAACAAGAGGAAGCCAATGATCGTTCTGAAAGCCACCCAAGATAAAGTTTTGTCGGTTCTGCAATCGGTGTCGGGCATCGTCGAGCGGCGCCATACGCTGCCGATTCTGGCGAACGTGCTAATCCGTAAAACCGGCTCTCAATTGCAGTTGACCACCAGCGACCTTGAAATTCAGATTCGGACTTCAGCCGACCTGGACGGCGACAGTGGAAACTTCACCACGACAGTCGGCGCACGCAAACTCATTGACATCCTTCGTTCGATGCCGGCAGACCAGACGGTTTCGCTGGAGTCGGCTCAGAACAAGTTGATCCTCAAGGGCGGGAAGAGCCGTTTTACGCTGCAAACGCTGCCTGCCGAAGATTTCCCGCTGGTGCAGGAAGCGGCCAATTTCGGTCCGGTTTTTTCGGTTCCGCAAAAGGTACTCAAAGAGCTGCTGAACCAGGTGGCATTTGCGATGGCCGTGCACGACATTCGCTACTACCTCAACGGCATCCTGTTTGTCGCCGAAGGCAAGCAGCTGAGCCTGGTCGCAACAGACGGTCACAGGCTGGCGTTCTCCTCGGCGACGCTCGACGTTGATGTGCCCAAGCAGGAGGTCATCTTGCCGCGCAAAACGGTGCTCGAAATGCAGCGTCTGCTGAGCAATAAGGAGGGTGCCATCGAGATGCAGTTTGCCGGCAACCAGGCGAAGTTCAGTTTTGAGGGCATGGAGTTTGTTACCAAATTGGTTGAGGGCAAGTTCCCCGACTACAACCGCGTGATTCCCAAGAACCATAAAAACATCATCACGCTGGGCCGTCAGCCGCTGCTGGCGAGCTTGCAGCGCACGGCCATCCTGACCAGCGAGAAGTTCAAGGGTGTGCGGCTGAACATTGAACCGGGTACGTTGCGTGTGGCGTCAAATAATGCCGAACAGGAAGAGGCCATGGATGAGTTGGACATCGACTACGGCGGCGATGCGATTGAAATCGGTTTCAACGTCACCTACCTGATCGATGCGCTGACCAACATGGAGCAAGACATGGTGAAAATCGAACTAGCCGACTCCAACAGCTCAGCCTTGTTGACGATTCCCGACAATGCGACCTTCAAGTACGTCGTGATGCCGATGCGGATTTGACGCCTGGCAGGCATGCGAAAGTACAACCAGACCCGCTTTCAACAGCGGGTTTGGTCATTAAAGCGATTGAGAATTTTGAAGTGAAGCGCGCCATGACCGAACAAAACAAACCCCACGATGACGACCAGGTGAATGTGAGCGGGGGTGCTGCGGGGGAAGAAAGCTCCAATTACCAGCCCAAGATCGACACCAATCAGGCTGGCGCGTCAGAGGCCTATGGCGAAGGCTCAATCCAGATTTTGGAGGGCCTGGAGGCCGTGCGCAAACGCCCTGGCATGTACATCGGCGACACGTCCGATGGCACCGGTTTGCACCATCTGGTTTTTGAGGTGGTCGATAACTCGATCGACGAATCACTGGCGGGCCATTGCGACGACATTTTGGTGACGATTCACACTGACAACTCGGTCAGCGTGGTCGATAACGGCCGGGGTATTCCGACCGGCATCAAGATGGATGACAAGCACGAGCCCAAGCGTTCCGCGGCCGAGATAGCGTTGACAGAGCTGCATGCCGGCGGCAAGTTCAATCAGAACAGCTACAAGGTATCAGGCGGCCTGCATGGTGTGGGTGTGAGCTGCGTCAACGCGCTGAGCAAAATGCTGCGCCTGACAATTCGCCGTGACGGCAAAGTGCATGTGATGGAATTTTCACGCGGCTTCGTACAGAACCGCATCGTCGAAACAGTCAACGGCGTGCAAGTCTCGCCGATGAAGCTGATGAGCGACACCGACAAGCGCGGCACCGAAGTCCACTTCTTGCCTGACACCGACATCTTCAAGGAAAACAACGATTTTCATTACGAGATTTTGAGCAAACGCCTGCGCGAGCTGAGCTTTTTGAACAACGGCGTGCGGATTCGCCTGAAGGACGAGCGCACGGGCAAGGAAGACGACTTTGCCGGTGCCGGTGGCGTCATGGGCTTTGTCGAATTCATCAACAAAGGCAAAACGGTTTTGCACCCGAACGTCTTCAACGCGATGGGCGACCGCCAAAGCGACCAGGGAACGAACATCGGTGTTGAAGTGGCGATGCAGTGGAACAGCGGTTACAGCGAGCAAGTTCTTTGCTTCACCAACAACATTCCGCAGCGCGATGGCGGCACGCACCTGACCGGCCTGCGAGCGGCTATGACGCGGGTCATCAACAAATACATCGACGACAGCGAGCTGGCCAAGAAAGCCAAGGTTGAAGTGACTGGCGACGACATGCGCGAAGGCTTGTGCTGCGTGCTCAGCGTCAAGGTGCCCGAGCCGAAATTCAGCAGCCAGACCAAGGACAAGCTGGTCAGCAGCGAGGTGCGCGGCCCGGTTGAAGACATCGTCAGCCGCCTGCTCAATGACTATTTGCAGGAACGTCCCAACGACGCAAAAATTATTGTCGGCAAGATCATCGAGGCAGCGCGCGCACGCGAGGCAGCCCGCAAAGCGCGTGACTTGACGCGCCGCAAAGGCGTGCTCGACGGCATGGGCCTGCCCGGCAAGCTCGCCGACTGCCAGGAAAAAGACCCTGCGCTGTGCGAGATTTATCTGGTTGAGGGTGACTCGGCCGGTGGCTCGGCCAAGCAGGGCCGCGACCGGAAATTTCAGGCGATCCTGCCCCTGCGCGGCAAGATTTTGAACGTCGAAAAAGCGCGTTACGAGAAGCTGCTGACCAGCAACGAAATCTTGACGCTTATCACCGCACTCGGCACGGGCATTGGCAAGGGCGGCGGCATCGGCGGCACGCCGGGCAGCGACGACTTCAACGTCGCCAAGCTGCGCTACCACCGCATCATCATCATGACCGACGCCGACGTCGATGGCGCGCACATCCGCACGCTGTTGCTGACGTTCTTCTATCGGCAAATGCCTGAACTCGTTGAGCGCGGTCACATCTACATCGCGCAGCACCGCTTTACAAAGTCAAGGCCGGCAAAGAAGAGCAGTACCTGAAAGACACGCTGGCGCTCGACGGGTTTTTGCTGCGCATTGCATTGAAAGATGCTGCGGTGCAAACCGGTGCCGACGAGTCAACGGTGCTCAAAGGCGACACGCTGGCCGAACTGGCGCGCAAGCATCAGCTTGCCGAGGCCGTGATTGCCCGCTTGCGCGGCTTCATGGACGCCGAGGCACTGCGGTCAATCTCCGATGGCGTCTCATTGAATCTCGACACCGTAGCTGATGCTGAAGTCTCGGCTGTCGCATTGCAAACCAAGCTGCGCGAGCTCAACACAACAGGCGCACCTGCGGAAGTGGCCGGCGAGTTTGACGTGCGCAACGACAAGCCAATTTTGCGCATCAGCCGCCGCCATCACGGCAACGTCAAGAGCAGCGTCATCACGCAGGACTTTGTGTACGGTGCCGACTACGCGACGCTGGCCGAAGCCGCCGCGACCTTCCGCGGACTGATCGGCGACGGCGCCAAAGTCATGCGCGGCGAAGGCGAGCGCCGCAAGGAAGAAAAAGTCAGCGACTTCCGCCAGGCCATGACCTGGCTGATTGCGCAGGCTGAAAGTGCCACCTCGCGCCAGCGCTACAAGGGCTTGGGCGAGATGAACCCGGCCCAGCTGTGGGAAACCACGATGGACCCACAGGTGCGCCGCCTGCTGCGCGTGCAGATCGACGACGCCATCGAGGCCGATCACGTCTTCACGATGCTGATGGGCGACGACGTAGAGCCGCGCCGCGAATTCATTGAGGCCAACGCTTTGCGCGCCGCCAATATTGACGTGTGAGCGGATCATCCATGACCGACACGCCCATTGAGCTGCCCGCTCGTCCAGCCTTGCCCGACCGGCTTTGCACCGACCCGCGTAGCCCGCATCACGTCGCCAGTGTGTTTGAGCATGAAATCGGCATCCGCCTGAGCGACAAGGAGCGTTTCGACGTCGATGAATACTGCATCAGCGAAGGCTGGGTCAAGGTGCCTGCGGGAAAAGCGCGCGACCGCAAGGGTCAGCCGCTGTTGATCAAGCTCAAGGGCA
>JANOOO010000076.1:0-3242 GCA_031421375.1 Polaromonas sp. | reverse complement strand
GAAACTGACCCGGCCCAAAGGCATTGTTCGCACGCAGGCCGCGCAGCAGCAAGCCGATCTGCAGTGTCAGAGCCTGGCTTTGTATCAATACAAAACCTGTCCGTTTTGCATGAAGGTGCGACAGGAAATTGCCCGCTTGTCGCTCAACATCCAGCGCGTCGATGCGCAACCGCCGGGTGCCGACCGCGATGCGTTGACGCGTGACGGCGGGCAGACCAAAGTGCCTTGTTTGAAGATTACCGATGCGGCTGGGAGCAGCAAGTGGCTGTATGACTCGGACAAGATTGCGAGTTACCTCAAGGGTCGGTTCGCGGCCCATTAATCAGCCTGGCCCCGCTTTTCATCCACGTTGGGCGCTCCAGAAGACGCACACACCTCACGCTGGCTTGGTGCAGGCCACCAAAATGGTTCTGCCCACCAACACATCGAAGCTGTTCATTTGAAGCACGTAGCGTTCGTTGGATGCATCAATTGTCTGGTAGCGAGACTTCTCTTTGCGAATCGTCAGCAATGAGAAGAGCTTGATCGGCAGATACAGCAGAGCAAACCAGAGGAGCGATGTGGTTTGCGGTTTGTCGATGGCCAGGCGGATGTCCTGAAAGCCAGCATCGAGCAGCGAATGCGAGAGATAAAACGACGACACCGGATTGATGTGTCCGCCCGCAGAATGCAACTCGCTTTCCAGTGTGTGCAGCGGCCCGAACAAGTTGTGAAAGCCGAAGACCAGATAGCGGATGCGCGACTTCAAATTAAGAATATTGGGCGTGCTGATGACCAGTGTGCCTGCGGGCTCAAGCACGCGATACATCTCGCGTATGGTTTCGCGGTAATGCTCCAGGTGTTCAATGACTTCCGTGCAAGTCACCAAGTCGAAGGAACGACTCTCAAAGGGGAGCGGGTCGTCGTTGAGATTCACGACGCTGACCTTCACGTCGCCGAGCTTCATCAGTGAGGCCGTGTAGTCACACGCGTTTGATTGAGTCACCAGGTTGCCCTGCCTGAGCAGCGCGATCAACTCGCCATGACCTGAGCCGATATCCAGATGCTTTTTTGATCGTGCGTTAGCGAGCATGGCTGCGGCTGCGAGGAGAATTCTTGAGGTGCTGAGCGACATGGGTATGCCTGTATAAAAAGTTTATTGTTCTTCGGGAATCAACGCGGCATCGCAGCTCGCTGGCGCTTTACACCCCGCCGGGTACTTGCACGTGCATCAAAGCGCGCAGTTGCGGGGGGCGGCGGGTCGTTCGAGATTGTCCGTTAGACGATTGTTCACCTTCGGCGTGCTTTCTACGGGCTTCTGCGCATGGGCCCGCCAGGTCTTCAACCCCAGCTCTGGTACGCGTCCAGGCATCCCAAGTGCGTGAAACCCTGGGAGCGCTGGAACTACGCGGTGCCCAGCATGGTGGCCATCCAGCGCGGCAGCTTGGGCACCAGCAGCATCGTTCGCTTCCCCATACACACTGCGCCAAGCAGTGGCACACCGTGCTCGACATCGACCGAGTCATAAAGAATCGCCAAATCAGCCAGACGCACAGCCACCGAAAGATTTGCCAGCGTCCGAGGGTAGCGCGCCAATATGCGCTCGGGCGGCACGGCGTGACCGCCCTCCGTCACACGACCTGGTCTTGACCCCATCCCACGGACAGGTAATGGCTTGATTCTCAAGCCGAAGATTGCACAGGTGCAGGGTTGTCCACGGCGGCGGACGGCGCTTGCGACGTACCGGCCGACGCGGTGGGCAACCCGTGTTCTAGGGCGGCGGTGTTTTCTTGCTCGACGTGTTTCCTTTCAAAGTTGATCGGCGACAGGTAATCGATTGCCGAATGGCGTCGGCGCGGGTTGTACCAGCCCTCTATCCAGGTGAACAGCGCCGTGCGGGCCTCGAGCTGACTCTTCCAGGAGCGGCGATCGATCAGCTCACATTCGAGGGTGGCAAAGAAGCTCTCGGCCATGGCGTTGTCCTAGTCGTCGCCCACCGTGCCCATCGAGGGCCGAACGCCCATCTCCATGCAGCGGCTGCCAAAGGCGATGCTGGTGTATTGGCTGCCCTGATCGGAGTGGTGGATCACCGAATCGGGCCTTCGGGTGTGCAGCGCCATGTTCAATGCCGAGAGCACCAGATCGGCCGTCATGCGCTCGCCCATGGCCCATCCCACCACTTTTCGGCTGAAGGCGTCAATAACCACGGCCAGGTACAGGAAACCGGTCCAGGTGGGGATGTAGGTCATGTCGGCCACCCACAGCTGGTCGCAACCCTCCGCGCGGAACTGGCGGTTGACCAGATCGGGCGCCGGTCGTTGCCTGCGGTCTCGCTCTGTAGTCACCGTGAAACCGCGCCGCCGGCTCACCCCGCGAATGCAGGCCTTTTGCATCAGGCGCGCCACACGCTTGCGGCTGACGGCGTGCCCCGCATCACGCAGCTCGGCGCGTACCCTGGGCATGCCGTAGGTCTCATCGGAATCCTTGTGCGCCTTGCGAATGGCCTCGGTGAGCACCAGATTGGCCAGGTTGCGGGCGCTGGGCGCGCGACCCTGCCAGTCGTAGTAGCCGCTGGAGGAGAGGCCCAACGTACGGCACATGGCGCGCACTCCCAAGGTGTTGCTGGCGTCGGCCTGGTTTGCGCTCACGAGCTCATAGACGGCGTGGACGTCTTCTCGCTTTTGCCGGCAAACCAGGCCGTAGCCTTTGCCAGGATATCGCGCTCCTGCTTGATCTGCCGGTTCTCCCGGCGCAAACGCACCAACTCCTCGCGTTCCGCCGTGCTCAGGCCATCCTTGCCTGGCAAGGGCTTGCCGCGATCACGACCGTCCTGGGCAATCCAGTTGGCGATGCTCTGCGCAGTCGGGCCGAACTCACGCGAGAGCTGCGCAGGCGTTCGGCCAGCGTGGGCCAGTTCGACGATCTGTTGGCGATATTCCGCAGGATACGGCGGCTTCGGTTTGGACATTTCGGACTCCTTCTTCCATAACGGTAAGGTGTCCGTGAAAAGGGGTCAACTTCACCTCCAGTGATGGTGCTACGCTAGGCCAGATGACGCCTTCACCCTTCCCGCCCACGCCGGATGACCCGTCTGCCCTGGCCGATTCACGCTACGCCGTGCTGCGCCTGATGATCACGCTGGCCCTGATGACGGTGGGCGCCAGCAGCATGTATGGGGTGGCCGTGGTGCTGCCTGCCGTGCAGGCCGAATTTGGCGTGGCGCGGGCCGATGCTTCGCTGCCCTACACCCTCCTGATGATCGG
>JANOOO010000075.1:0-2406 GCA_031421375.1 Polaromonas sp. | reverse complement strand
TGTCATCGACGTTGCGCCACAGGCCCACCGGCGTCATCTGCGCTGCGGCGAGGCCCACAGTCGCTCCTAAAATAATAGCTGTCCACGCTTGTTTCATATGGTCTCCAGGTTGATATTGCTTAAGAAGGTAAATTGACTTGGCGCCTGAACTGCCCCCACCCCAGCCCTCCCCCCGATGGGGCAAAAGCGCTAACTTGGAAAAAGTCTGCTTCTTTTTCCCTCGCCCGCTGGCGGGAGAGGGTTAGGGTGAGGGTGGGGAAATCGGCTACCCAAGCTTTGAAAACGGGACCGGGGATCCCTGTCTTGCAGACCGCTGGTCGGGCTGAACCCGCCCTTCTTCACGCTGTCCAGAAGCGCGCAGGCGCTTCTGGAGCCGCAGCGTGAAGCCCCCGCCCTCTCCCAAAGGGAGAGGGCGCAAGAAACGCCGCAACAGGCCGCTAAGTTAGCGCACATGTCCGGAAGGGGAGGGAGTAAAACCCCTGCATCGTTACTCCAAAACCGAGGACGCCGTGGAACCGGCTTAGCCGGGCCACCAGCGTCGCCCCTGAGGGGGGATGCGGCTACACGCAGTGAGCCGCAGGCGGGGGGAGCGTCAAGCAAGAGCCGCCTCGGTATCCATCAACGAAGCCGCGCCACTGCGCGCCGTGCGCATCAGCGTTGCCGTCTCCGGGAACAACCGGGCGAAATAAAAGCGTGCCGTTTGCAGCTTCGCCAGGTAGAACGGATCGGTGTTGCCGGCGGCAATTTCGCGCAGCGCCACTTGCGCCATCCGGGCAAAGCAATAACCGAAGGCCATGTGCCCCGCCACGCGCAGGTAATCGACCGCAGCTGCGCCCACTTCGTCGGGGTTTTGGAAGCCCTTGAACCCGATCTCGCTCGTGAATTTGGTCAACTGCCCAGCCAGCCAGGCCAGCGGGTTGATGAACTCGGCCATCTTCTCGTTGACGCCCTCTTCCTCTATCAGCGCGGCCACGAGCTTGCCGAATTTTTTCAAGGCGGCACCGTTGTCGCCCAGCACCTTGCGGCCCAGCAGATCGAGCGACTGAATCGTGTTGGTGCCTTCGTAAATCATGTTGATGCGGTTGTCGCGCACAAACTGCTCCATGCCCCATTCCCTGATGAAACCGTGGCCGCCGAAAACCTGCATGCAGGCGTTGGTGGCGATGTGGCCGTTGTCGGATAAAAAGGCTTTGACGATGGGCGTGAGCAAGGCGACCAGTTCGCCCGAATCGCTGCGAACCTTCTCATCGGGATGGTTCAGCTCTTTGTCTAGCAGCAGCGTGCAGAAAATCGCCAGCGCGCGCCCACCTTCGGCGTAAGCCTTGGCAGTCAGCAGCATCTTGCGCACGTCGGGGTGGACGATGATCGGGTCAGCCGGTTGGTCTTTGGCCTTGACGCCCGACAGCGACCGCATCTGCAGCCGGTCTTTGGCGTAGGCCAGTGCGTTTTGATAGGCCACCTCGGTCAGCCCCAGCGACTGGTTGCCGACGCCAAGCCGCGCGGCATTCATCATCACGAACATGGCAGCCAGGCCCTTGTTGGGTTTGCCAACCAGCGTGCCGACTGCGCCTTCAAGCACCAGCTGCGCCGTGGCGTTGCCGTGAATGCCCATTTTGTGTTCAAGGCTGGTGCAGAAAATCGGGTTGCGCGAGCCGAGGCTGCCATCGGCTGCGACATGAAACTTCGACACCAGAAACAGGCTGATGCCTTTGCTGCCGACCGGCGCGTCGGGCAGGCGGGCCAGCACCAGATGCACGATGTTCTCGGTCATGTTGTGCTCGCCGGCGCTGATGAAAATCTTGTTGCCGGTGATCTTGTAAGTGCCGTCGGCTGATCCGTCGATGATGGGCTCGGCTTTAGCGCGCAGCATGCCGAGGTCGGTGCCGCAATGCGGCTCGGTCAGGCACATGGTGCCGGTCCACTCGCCGCTGGTGAGCTTGGGCAGATAGAGTTTTTTCTGCGCCTCGGTGCCATGCGCGTGCAGGGCTTCGTAGGCCCCGTGCGACAGGCCGGGGTACATGGTCCATGCCTGATTGGCCGAGTTGAGCATCTCGTACAGGCACTGGTTCATGACGAAGGGCAGGCCCTGGCCACCGTAAGCCGGGTCGCAGCTGAGCGCTGCCCAGCCACCCGCCACAAACTGCGCATAGGCTTGCTTGAAGCCTTTTGGCGGCGTCACCTCGTGGCTGGTTTTGTCCAGGCTGCAGCCTTCTGCATCGCCGCTGATATTCAATGGGAAGGCAACTTCAGCGGCAAACTTGCCGGCCTCTTCAAGCACGGCATCAATGGTGTCGGCGTCGATGTCGGCATGTTTGGGCATGGCCTTGAGTTCATCGACCACGTGAAAAACTTCGTGCATGACAAAACGCATGTCGCGTAGCGGCGGGGTGTACTGGGGCATGGTGC
>JANOOO010000074.1:0-3639 GCA_031421375.1 Polaromonas sp. | reverse complement strand
TGCGGGGCAGCAGCAAAATTTTGTCCTAGTCGAAGATTTCCATATGACGCTTTCAGGCTGTTGAATGGGCTGCACTCAGGTTGTGGTGCTGCCTGATCGCCGACGCCTGTGTACCACGCCGTAAACGATCAGGTTGAACGCGACCACGCCGGTCCCCAGTGCGATCTGAATGGTGCGCGTCAAGCCATCCGGGTAAATCGCTGCCAGCACATAGTGTTCGATAAAACCGCCGCTGTAGCCCTGCTGCCCGGCTGCCGCACGCAGGGTTTGCTCCCACGGCGTAAGCGGGCAAATCCAGCCCATGATGACGACGCTTGCGGCCCAGGCAGCGGCGGGCAGGTGCAGCCACATCCAGCGCCGGTTTTTGAGCGCGAGCAGCCCGCCGAAGACGGCAAACACGATGAAGCCGGCGTGCAGCAGCACCAGTGCGTCGGCGGCGAGTCGGGCGATCATGGTGGCGATGCGGCGGCGCGCTCAGCGTTGGGCGGGCACGCAGCGGGACACCGCCGCAGCCCGTACCTGACCGGTCTCGTCCTCGATCCAGCCGATCACGCGCAGTCGGCTCGTGTCCACGCCCTCGGGCAGGCCCATTGAGCGCTGCTCGATGAAGCGCATTCGCTCTGTTTCTAATAGCATCTTGCGCCCGTCCCAATTGGTTTTGAAGGTGTTTCTGACCAGATTTCGGGCTACCAGCGAGCCCTCGGTGCCCTTTGGCAGGGATTCAACCAGCGCCAGCCAGGCGGTCCACTGGTGGGCGTGGGCGGCAGTCGTGCCGGGCGTCAGCGCAATTGACGCGCCAACATAGCCCGTGACCGGCAGCCCGTGCGCGACCCGCAGTTTCGCGCCAGGCAGTGCGCGCACCGCGCTGCGCCTGGCGTTTGACTCGCCGCGCATGGCCTGCTTGAGCGCCTCCAGCCGCTGCGCCGCATCGCGCGTGGCCACCGCTGACAGCGGCGCGGCTTCGCCCCCGCTGCCGGGTAGCACCCAGTCAAGTGCCAATTGGCCCGCTGCGGCTTTCGGCGTGGCGGGGTCTTGCCAGCAACTTGCGCAGTCGGCGCTGATGAAGCGTTCGAGCAGTTGGGTAACTTGCGGCTGGCCGTCGCTGGCGCAAAACGATTGGGCGTGCGCGCTGCCCGGGGCGGCAAGCAATATCAACAGAGCTATCGCCAAAGCGGATGCGCTGGCAAAGGTTTTAAGGACCCTCTGCATAACTCTGGCGGGACTGTGGTACGCGGATCGGGATGGGATGCAAGGCGCCTTTTTGCAGCCAATAGCCCGGCTATTGGCAAGAAAAGCAACGCCGCAGACCGCCCGAGCCCGCGCTACCACAGACCGCAGGGAGCTATGCAGAGGGTCCTTAAGCCAGGTCGCGTTCATCTCGACTTTCTACAATGAGGGTATGCATTCAGAAGCTTCTTTCCAATCGACCCCAACGCCATCATCGCCGCTTCTGCACGGTCTCAACCCCGAGCAGCTCGCCGCCGTCACGCTGCCCGCGACTCACGCGCTTATCCTCGCTGGTGCCGGCTCTGGCAAGACCCGTGTGCTGACCACGCGCATCGCCTGGCTGCTGCAAACCGGACAGGCGGCGTCCGGCGGTATTCTGGCTGTCACCTTCACCAACAAGGCGGCAAAAGAAATGCTGGCGCGGCTGTCAAACATGCTGCCGGTCAATGTGCGCGGCATGTGGATAGGCACTTTCCACGGGCTGTGCAACCGTTTTTTGCGGGCGCATTACAAGCTGGCCAATCTGCCCTCGACCTTTCAAATTCTCGACACGCAAGACCAGCTCTCTAGCATCAAGCGGCTGTGCAAGCAGTTCAATGTCGATGACGAGCGCTTTCCGCCCAAGCAGCTGATGTGGTTCATCGCCGCCTGCAAGGAAGAAGGCCAGCGGCCCAAAGACGTGCCGATTCGGGACGAGGAAGTGCGCAAGAAGGTCGAGATTTATGCGCTTTATGAAGAACAATGCCAGCGCGAAGGCGTGGTCGATTTCGGCGAGCTGATGCTGCGCAGCTATGAGCTGCTGCGTGACAACTTAGCCGTTCGCGAGCACTACCAGCGGCGTTTTCGCCACATCCTGATCGACGAGTTTCAGGACACCAACAAGCTGCAGTACGCGTGGATCAAGATGCTGGCCGGGCAGGGACTTGATGCTGCACCGCCCGAGCGCGGCATGGTCGGCGGCTCAGTGATTGCAGTCGGCGACGACGACCAGAGCATCTACGCCTTTCGCGGAGCGCGCGTCGGCAACATGGCCGACTTTGTTCGTGAGTTCGCCGTCACGCAGCAGATCAAGCTGGAGCGCAACTACCGCAGCTTCGGCAATATTCTTGATTCAGCCAACGCGCTGATCGGCCACAACAGCAATCGCCTGGGCAAGAACCTGCGCACCGAAGCTGGGCCGGGGGAGCCGGTGCGGGTTTATGAATCGGCCAGCGATTTTCTGGAAGCGCAGTGGTTCGTTGAAGAGGTCAAGCAACTGGTGCGTGACGGCACCGCGCGCAAAGAAATCGCGCTGCTCTACCGCAGCAACGCGCAAAGCCGCGTGATGGAAACCGCGCTGTTCAACGCAGCAGTACCGTACCGCGTGTATGGCGGCTTGCGCTTTTTTGAGCGCGCCGAAATCAAGCATGCGCTGGCCTATTTGCGCCTGCTTGAAAACGCCAACGACGACACCAGCTTCATGCGCGTGGTGAATTTCCCGCCGCGCGGTATTGGCACGCGCAGCATCGAGCAATTGCAGGACATCGCCCGCGCGTCGGGCTGTTCGCTGCACGACGCAGTCAGCGCCGTGCCGGGCAAAGCCGGTACCAAGCTCGCCGCCTTCGTTGCCAAACTCGATGTGCTGCGCGAGCAGACGGCCGGCTGCACGCTGCGCGAGATCATTGAGCTGGTGCTGGCACACAGCGGGCTGGAAGATCATTACAAGCTCGAACGCGAAGGGCAAGACCGGCTGGAGAACCTGGCCGAACTGGTCAATGCTGCCGAGTCGTTTGTGAGTCTGGAGGGGTTTGGGCGCGATGCGGTGGCGCTGCCGATTGACGAGTTGCGGCAGAGCCCGGCGAGTCAGGGGCTGGATATGGCGAAAGTCGAGGAGCCAAGCGCCCCCGACTTTGAAACCGGCGAAACATTAAGCCCCCTCGCTGCCTTCCTGACCCACGCCGCATTGGAAGCCGGCGACAACCAGGCCAAGGCCGGGCAGGACGCGGTGCAACTGATGACCGTGCATTCATCGAAAGGTCTGGAGTTCGATTGCGTGTTCATTGCCGGCCTCGAAGAGGGCCTGTTCCCGCACGAAAACGCCATGAACGATGCAGGCGGGCTTGAAGAAGAGCGCCGCCTGATGTACGTGGCCATCACCCGCGCCAGAGAGCGCCTCTACCTCTGTCATTCACAAACCCGCATGCTGCACGGCCAGACGCGCTACCACGTCAAAAGCCGCTTCCTCGCCGAGCTGCCCGAGGCCGCCCTGAAGTGGCTGACGCCGAAAAACCAGGGCTTCGCATCAAACATGGGCAGTGGCAACGCCTGGCGAGGCGCTAGCAATTCAGGAGCTACTCACGCCCGTTCTGATTGGGCCAGCGGCGTATTTGCTTCAAAAAATGGAGATGCCGAACGTTTCGCTAACCCTGTCGT
>JANOOO010000073.1:0-2867 GCA_031421375.1 Polaromonas sp. | reverse complement strand
GTACAGCATGGTGGCTCCTTGGAACGTGGGTTAGTTTGATTATGGTGCGCGCGCGGCGGACCGCGTGTAGGCATCATTCGACTCCGTCACGCCCGGTCGCCACAACCCATTTGCTATTTAATCTGTAGCTGCTTGCGCCCGGATTTGCTCGGCTTTGGCTGCTTTTTACTCAGGAAGAGCGGTCGCGAACGTTCAAGCAAAATACCCTCATGTTCTCCATCCCGACGATTGCCAAACCCGCCGCACAGGCCCTGCGCCAGGACGGTCTGTGCCTGCTCGATCCGGCCGGGCTCGTGGCGACGCTGGCCCTGTCGCCCGACTGGTCCGCCGCGTGGCAAGCGCTCACCCCCTCCTGGAACCGCCTGCCGCCCGACGCGCACCTCAAGGATGGCGGCCATTACCGGCAGCGGCGGCACAGCTGCTTTGTTCACGATTTGGGTGAGAGCAGCTTGACGCAGACCCCTCACCGCGCGCATTGGCAGCCGCTCGATTACAACGCGCTGCATGGCGGCATCAAGCGCTGGTTTGATCCGATGGAGCCCGCTGTTGCCGGCTCGGCCGCTTTCATCGATTTGATAGTCGCGCTGGGCAGGCTGTTTGCCGAGGTCAGGCCCACGCCGCGCTGGCATGTCGAGTCGCATCAGTTCCGCATTGACACCGCTGGCGGCGTGGGTCGCCCCACGCCCGAGGGCGCGCACCGCGACGGGGTGGATTTTGTGGTGGTGATGCTGGTCGCGCGCCATGCCGTCAAGGGCGGCGAGACGCGGGTGTTCGACGCCAACGGCCCGCACGGCCTGCGCTTTGTGATGCAGGAGCCGCTGACGGCGCTGCTGCTTGACGATGCGCGGGTGATTCATGAAACCACGCCGATCTTGCCTGTCGGCAATGAAGCCGGTGCGGGCTATCGGGACACGCTGGTGCTGACCTATCGGCAGGCCGGGTTTCAGGAGCCTTGATGATCTACACCACGCCCAAGCTCATCCGCTTTCAGCACTGCGACCCGGCCGGCATTGTTTTTTATCCGCAGTACTTTCACTTGCTCCATGAGGTGCAGGAAGACTTTCTCGCGCACATTGGTTTCCCCGAGCATGAGCTGATTCGCGAAGGTTTTGGTCTGCCCATTGTTGATTTGAAAACGCGCTTTGCGGGCATGTGCAGGCATGGTGACCGCATCGATATTGCGCTCACGTTAAGCCGCGTCGGCGAGGCCAGCATCGCCATGCACTATGAGATCACCAGCCCAGCGAAGCCGGGCGGTGGTGGCCGCGAAGTCAAGCTGGTAGCCGATGCGGTGGTGGTGTTCATGCGTTTGGCCGAAGGCAAGGGCGTCCCCATTCCTGATGCGCTGCGCACTGCATTGCTGCCTTATCGGCAGCCGTTTGAAGGCCCACCGGCCACGCCCATTTCACCGTAGAAATTCATGCCCTCTTCGTTCATTCTCACGCTCTCTTGCCCCGACCGAATCGGCATCGTCCACGCCGTCACGGCGCTGCTGATCGAGCGCAGCGGCAACATTGTTGAGGCCGCGCAGTTCAACGACCACAGCACCGGCCAGTTCTTCATGCGGATGAAGTTCGACCTGCCGGCCGGCAAGAGCACCGGGCTGCGAGACGATGTCGAGCGGCTGGCCGAGGCGCTGCAATTGAAGTGGACGCTGCACCCGGCCGAGCGGCGCATGCGCACGGTCGTGATGGTCTCCAAACTCGGCCACTGCCTGAACGACCTGCTGTTTCGCCACCGCAGCGGGCTGATCCCCATCGACATTCGCGCCGTCGTGTCGAATCACCGCGACTACGCTGATCTGGCTGCGTCTTACGGCCTGCCTTTCGTCTATCTGCCGGTCACGCCCGAGTCCAAGCCGATGGCCGAGGCGCAACTGCTTGAACTGGTGGCGCGTGAAGAAGTCGAGCTGGTGGTGCTGGCGCGCTACATGCAGGTGCTGTCCGATTCGCTGTGTCGTGCGCTGGCCGGCAAGGCTATCAACATTCACCATTCTTTTCTGCCGAGCTTCAAAGGGGCCAGGCCCTACGCTCAAGCGCATGACCGGGGCGTGAAGATCATCGGCGCGACCGCGCATTACGTGACGGCGGCGCTAGACGAGGGGCCGATCATCGAGCAGGACATTGCCCGCGTCGATCATGCGCAGAACCCGGTTGATTTAACAGCAGTGGGCCGCGATGTGGAGAGCGTGGTGCTGTCGCGCGCGGTGACCTGGCATGCGCAGCATCGGGTGCTGGTCAATGGGGTGAAGACGGTGGTTTTTAGGTAAAAGACCGGGAGGCCAGGCCGATGCTCAGGGGGGACTTGTGCAAGCTGCGAAGCCCCCCCTCACCCCCACCCTCTCCCCCGGTTACGGGGGCGAGGGAGAAAGACGCATAACCCTGCCCGGGCCGGTGCGCATGCTGCTGCCCTGCTCCCTCTCCCGCTGGCGGGAGAGGGCTGGGGTGAGGGTGGCGGTGATGACCGCTAAAACTGGCTGTTAAAAACGCAGTTCCCAAGTCGCCACCTACGCCGAAGTCGGCCCCCCTCCCGCGCTACGCCGAGACGTAACCCGGATTGGGCAAGCCACCCGTCAGCTTGGGCACGTTGGCCTCACGCGCCGCAACCTTGCCGCCTTTGGACTTCAGCCAGGTCTCGACCACCTCCCACACCAGCTTGTTGCCCGGTGCAGTGCGGGCTTCTTCGGCCACCGGTGCCCAGCCCGCGACCTTGTACATGCGCGACGCTTCAATCGGCTTGCCACCAAGCCGCATGTCCTCGATGCGCTTGCCCATCGTGGCCAGCGGGTTGCAGCTGTATTGCAGGCCGCCAACGCGCACCATGTCGCCGCCCTGCTGGTAGTAGGGGTCGGGGTTGAAGAGGTTGTC
>JANOOO010000072.1:0-7156 GCA_031421375.1 Polaromonas sp. | reverse complement strand
GCGGCGCATTTCGGGCATGCGCCCAGTGACTGCTGCGCGCTGAAATCGACGATCTCGCCGCTCTCGGCGCTCTTGTCGTCGCCGAAGTCAAATTCGAGTTTGAAGTTTTTGGTTTCTTCGTCGAACTTGATCACCATTTCGGCGGTAAACGGCCAGCCGGCCTTGGAGCGGAAACCGTCGAGCGGGCCGATGCGCTTGTCGCGCAAAAACTGTTCGACCTCGGCGTTCTCAAAGGTGCGGCCGGCCGGGGTTTTACCGAAGCTGAAGCCGCAGCCGCTTTCGGTGTTTTGTCCTTTTTTGCCAGTGCAGGTATAGCGCCGGTAGTTTTCCTTGATGACGCCGCCGCAGTTCGGGCAGGGCGTGGTGAGCGTCGCGTAGTCGCCGGGGATGCTGTCTTTGTCGTAGCCCTTGGCTTTGGCGACCAGGCGCTCGGTCATGGCGGCGATCTCGGCCATGAAGGTCTCGCGGCTGAGCTTGCCCTGCTCCATCTGCGCGAGCTTGTATTCCCATTCGCCAGTCAGTTCGGCTTTTGAGAGCTCCTGCACGTCAAGCCCGCGCAGCAGCGTCATCAGCTGAAAAGCCTTGGCCGTCGGGATCAGCTCGCGGCCTTCGCGCAGCATGTACTTCTCAAAGATCAGGCCCTCAATGGTGGCGGCGCGGGTGGCCGGTGTGCCCAGGCCTTTTTCCTGCATGGCTTCGCGCAGCTCGTCGTCGTCGATCGTTTTGCCCGCGCCTTCCATCGCGCCGAGCAAGGTGGCTTCGGTGTAGCGCGCGGGGGGGCGGGTCTTGAGTCCTTTGGCGTCGGCGGCGTCAGTTCGTACTGTCTCGCCCGGCTTGACGGGAACCAGCGTCTTCGCGTCTTTTTCGTCGGTGTTTTCGTCTTCGGCTTCCTTGCCGTAAATCGCCAGCCAGCCCGGCTTCACCAGCACCTTGCCTTCGGTTTTAAAGCTGTGACTGGAAGTACCTGCCCCCACGCTTGCCACTTCGTGTGCGTCGCTGCCCCCCGAGGGGGCCGTGCCTTGCTTGGGGCGGCCCGGCGCTGCGGCAACCACACTGATCCGCGTCGTAACCAGATACTCGGCGCTCGGAAAAAACACAGCCATGAAGCGGCGCACCACCAGGTCGTAGAGCTTTTGTTCGGCATCGCTGAGGCCGCTCGGTGCTTCGAGCGTCGGGATGATCGCAAAGTGGTCGCTGACCTTGGCGTTGTCGAAAATGCGTTTGCTCGGCTTGATGTAGCCACCCTTGATCGCGGTAGCGGCATACGGCGCGAGGTGCTTCATGCTGCTGGCAGCAATCATCTCAAAGGTCTTTTTGACGACTGGTACATAGTCTTCAGGCAGCGCGCGCGAATCGGTGCGCGGATAGGTCAGCGCCTTGTGGCGCTCGTACAAACTCTGCGCGATCGACAGCGTGGTCTTCGCTGAAAAGCCAAACTTGCCATTGGCCTCGCGCTGCAGCGAAGTCAGGTCGAACAACTGGCCCGGGGCCTGGCTCGTCGGCTTGCTTTCTTCGGTCACGCTGGCTGGCTTGCCGCGCACGGCGTCGGCAATGGCGCGCGCCTCACGTTCAGACCACAGGCGGTCGGCCTTCAGCTCGGCGTCGGGCTCTGCGTTGTCAAGATTCGCGGCGGCTTTCTTCCACTTCGGGTCGAACCATTTGCCTGGATACACCCCGGCTGCGGCCTGAAAGCCGGCATGGATTTCCCAGTAGTCGCGCGAGACGAACTTGCGGATTTTTTCTTCACGCTCGACCACCACGGAAAGCGTCGGCGTCTGCACGCGGCCGACCGTCGTCAGAAAGAAACCGCCGTCGCGCGAGTTGAAGGCCGTCATGGCGCGGGTGCCGTTGATGCCGACCATCCAGTCGGCCTCAGAGCGCGAGCGCGCGGCGTCAGCCAGGCCCTGCATCTGTTTGTCGCTGCGCAGCGAGGCAAAACCGTCGCGGATGGCGGCCGGCGTC
This sequence comes from Polaromonas sp., assembly GCA_031421375.1. Taxonomy (GTDB): domain Bacteria; phylum Pseudomonadota; class Gammaproteobacteria; order Burkholderiales; family Burkholderiaceae_C; genus Polaromonas. The sequence goes on along the minus strand of JANOOO010000072.1, from coordinate 5,194 downwards.
ATCGACTGCAGCCACAGCCGTTTTACAGGGTGCGCGCTCTTGGCGTACTGCTGGATCAATCTGAAAATCAGTTCGCCTTCCCGCCCGGCATCGCAGGCATTGACCAGCGCGACTACATCCTTGCGCTTGGTGAGTTTGACGATGGCGTTGAGACGCGCCCTGGTCTTGTCCATCGGCTTCAAGTCGAAGTAGGGCGGGATCACCGGCAAATTGGCAAAGCTCCATTTGCCACGCTTCACGTCGAACTCTTCGGGTGCCTGAATCTCAACCAGATGGCCGACTGCCGAGGTGACGAGCCAGTCTTCAGCCTCGAAATACTCGTCGTGTTTTTCAAACTTGCCGGCCGTTGGCGTCATGGCGCGGACGATGTCCTGCGCCACCGAAGGTTTTTCTGCAATCACCAAAGTTTTCATAGATTCATTTCAATTTTTGCGACGCCGCTGCCAGCGCGGCGGCAGCGGCCTGGCCCGCGTGGCGACAGGCTTTGCCTGCGGCCACGCAGCCCGTGTCAGACCCGCGCATCTTACGGCCCGTGCCCGCATGCGCCTTGTCGATGGCTAACTACAATGCTGGCCTGACCTTGCGTGCAGGCACGCGCGCAGGCACCAATTAACCATACCAAAACTTGCAGGCGAGTCACCCCGTGTTGAAAAATCAGGCATCTGCTTCGCTCGCTTCCGACGTTTCCTCCGCGCTCCCGACTTCTGCAAGTCAGCCCAGCCCCCCGCCCGGCGACGCCCGACGCATCCAGACCCGCCGCTCGGGCGTGCATGGAAAAGGCGTGTTTGCGCTGCAGGCATTGGCCGCTGGCGAAACCTTGCTTGAATATGTTGGTGAAGTCATCACCTGGCCCGAGGCGCTGCGCCGCCACCCGCATGACCCGCAGCAGCCCAACCACACCTTCTACTTTCACCTGGGCGACAAGCATGTGATCGACGGCAACGTCGGCGGCAACTCGTCGCGCTGGATCAACCACAGCTGCAAGCCCAACTGCGAAGCCGACGACGACGGGGGCCGCGTCTTCATCAAAGCGCTGCGCAACATCAAAGCGGGCCAGGAGCTGTTCTACGACTACGGCCTCATCATTGATGCCCGGCACACCAAAAAATTGCTCGCTGAATTCCCGTGCTGGTGCGGCGCCAAAAAATGTCGGGGCACGCTGCTGGCCCCGAAGGAAAAGGCCGTGAAGAAGAAGGCCGTGAAAGCAAAAGACATGAAAACAAAGACTGACGAGCCGATGGCCGCCGCTTCAAAGCATGGCAAGACCAAAAAAACAGGCAAGGGCAGTTGAGCGCAGGCGCGCCATGATCCACAAGACCAGCGTGAGCGACGTAAGCACCGTGCCGAGCGAAGCCAACGCAGCCACCGCGAATCCCGTGACGGCCCTGCTGACGCCCATCCGCTGGCCAGCCGAGGCCGTCTGGCAAGCCGTCGCGCCGATGCTGCCGGGCTTCACAGTCGAGATCCTGCCCGAGATTGATTCGACCAACAGCGAGCTGCTGCGCCGCCTGCGCAGCCACCATACAGGCAGTACGCGCCGCGCCGACTTTGCCGAGCCCGTACTGCTGGTGGCTGAAACGCAAACCGCCGGGCGCGGTCGCATGGGTCGGCAGTGGCACAGCCAGCGCGCGAGCAGCCTGACGTTCTCTCTCAGTCTGCCGCTGCGCATCACCGACTGGTCGGGCCTGTCTCTGGTGGTGGGCGTATCGCTCAGTGAAAGCCTGTCACCTGAAGCGGATGCAGCGAGCGAGTCAACACCTGCCTTGCCCCGCGTCCGGATCGGGCTGAAGTGGCCCAACGATTTATGGCTGATTGATGGCAACAGCGAACGCAAGCTGGGCGGCATTCTGGTTGAAACCGCTACATGGGACGGCCTGCGTTATGCCGTCATCGGCGTCGGTCTGAACATTCGGCCTGCCGACGCGGCCCAGCCCGTCGCAGCGGGCGGCGTTGAGCCAGCCTGTCTGCAGCAACTCGAGCCCAGTGCCGACGCCGCGACCACGCTGGCGCGCGTGCTGCCGTCACTGGTGCGCGATTTGCAAGCCTTTGCGCAGCATGGCTTCACGCCGTTTCAATCGCGTTTTGCCGGGCGCGACGTGCTGCGTGGCCGCACCGTCCATCTGTCAGATGGCGGCAGCGGAATAGCCTGCGGCGTGCAAGCCGATGGCGCGCTGCGCGTGCAAATGGCGGACGGCATCAAGGACATCACCAGCTCCGAGATCAGCGTGCGTCCAGTCGGGCAGGCCGACGCACACGCTGCACCTGATGCACCTGAAAGGTCGGCCACATGTTGAGATTCACCGTGCTGGCGCTGATATTGGCCAATCTGGTCTTTTATGCGTGGTCGCACGGCTGGCTGGCGGCCTATGGACTGGCACCGGTTGACCAGACCGAACCGCAGCGCCGGTCGCAGCAGATTCGGCCCGAGGCGATGCGGCTGCCCGGCGACGCCGACGATGCACGCAGCGAGCGGGCTTCTTCGGCGCAAGCCGCTGCGCCCACCGCCGCTGCGCCAGACGCCACGCCTGCCTCCGTAGCCCCGCTCGAATGCCTGCAGGCCGGGTTGTTCAGCGAGGCGGAGTCGGCGGCGCTGCGCAATCGACTGCAGGCCAGCCTGCCTGCAGGCAGCTGGAGCCTGGCCCCCAGCTTCGAGCCCGGGCGCTGGCTGATCTACATGGGCCGCTACACCGAAGCGGAAGCGCTGGCGATCAAGCGCAGCGAGCTGGCCCGGCTCGGCGTCGGCTTTCAGCCCGTCACGCTGCCGCCGCTGGCACCGGGCCTGTCGCTGGGCACATTCGCCTCGCAAGCTGAGGCCGACAGCGCGCTGGCGCGGCTGAGCGCGCAAGGCGTGCGCAGCGCACGCGTGGTGCAGGAAAAGCCTACGCAGCGCGGCGACCTGCTGACGCTGTCGGCTGTCGATGGCGCGCTGAAGGCGCAGCTGGAGGCGATCAAGCCGCAGCTGCTGGGCCGGGCACTGCGTAGCTGCCGGTAGAGCCTGCTCGAATGCGCATGTGGCCCGGCGTTCTCATGCGCTGACCTTATTCGTCAGCTATTGATTTCATAGCTGATTGCGCCCGTATATATTGGGCTGGAGCGCGATTTTATCTAAATTTAGAGGCCGGATGACACCCATTCTCGCGGCGGCAACGCCTCCCGCCGATAATTCGCGGCATCGAACTCACCCGACCCAACCGAATCATGAAAATTGAAAAAGACACCGCCGTCACCCTGCAGTTCACCGTGCGCGACGCCAGCGGCCAGCGCGTCGAGGGCGCTCAGGCTCCGACGGTTTACCTGCATGGCGGCTACGGCAACACGCTGCCGAGGATTGAAGCCGCACTTGACGGCCAGCAGGCGGGCTATCAGACCAGCCTGACGCTTGCGCCCGAAGACGCCTTCGGGCTGCGCGATGAGGCGCTGTTGCGCTCAATGCCCAAATCTGAATTTCCGCCTGGCGTCAAGGTTGGCGGCCAGCTCGAAGGCCGGGGTGAAGGCGGGCAGCAGCGGGTCTTTACGGTGATGAAGATCAAGGGCCCGGAGGTGCTGCTTGACGGCAATCACCCACTGGCCGGCAAAACGCTGAACTTCACGCTGAAGGTGCTGGACGTGCGCGCCGCCAGCGCCGAAGAAATCGCACACCGCCATGTGCATGGCGAGCATGGGCACCATCACTAAAACCGCAGTGGTCGGCGGGCGGGCATCGCTGTTGCGCCGCAGCAAACGCTCTCTGTACCTAGACCTGTACCTGCTCCTGGCCACCGGATGACGCCTGCGCCAGCCGCCGACAGCGCAGAAGCAGCCCTTTCAAACCGCGCCGCCTGGATCATGCTGCTGGCACTCGCCTCGGCCTTCAGCCTGAGCCAGGCCTGGCGCACGGTGCCCGCCATCATGGCGGTGCCGCTGCAAAGCGAGTGGCAGTTGAGCCCGCGTCAGCTGGGCCTGTTCGCCGGCGTGTTTCACTTTGCGTTTGCCTTGATGCAGTTCGCAATGGGCATCGGCATCGACCTGCATGGCGTGCGGCGCACGGTGCTCACAGCGTTCCCGGTGGCCATCGCGGGCTCCGTGCTGGCGGCCACGGCTGGCAGTTACGAGCTGCTGCTGGCCGCGCAGGTGTTGATTGGCATCGGCTGCGCGCCGGCTTTTCTGGGATGCACGGTCTTTATCGCGCGCCACTTTCCGGTCACGCGTTTTGCTGCGGTGTCGGGGTTGACGCTGGGGCTCGGCGGCATCGGGCTGCTGATGACCGGCACGCCGCTGGCTTCGCTGATCGCCGCAACTTCCTGGCGCGTGGGCTTCGGTGTGCTGGGCGGACTGGCGACGCTGGCGTGGTTGCTGATCTTCTGGCGGGTGCATGAGCCGGTGCAGCCCGGCGGCAGCGCGCCGCGCGAGTCGATACGCGAGGCGCTCGGCAAATTTGCGGCGCTGATCGCGTTGCCTCACACGTTGGGCATCATGCTGCTGGCGGGGGTGGGCTATGCCTCGTTTATCTCACTTCGCGGGCTGTGGCTGGGGCCACTGCTGGCCGAGCGCGAGGGCTTCTCGCTGGTGCAAAGCGGCCACGTGGCGCTCGCGATGTCGGTAGCGTCGCTGTTCGGGCCACCGCTGTTCGGCCGGCTCGATCCCGGCCCGCTGCGCAGGCGACGCTGGATCGTCGGCTTCACGCTGCTGGCTGCCACGCTGTTCGCTGCGTTTGCGGTGATCGACAGCACGCTGGTGAATGTCGCCGGGCCGGTCGTTATCGGCCTGATGTCGGGTTACCTGGTGCTGCAGTACGCCGACGTTCGCAACGCCTACCCGGCCGAGCTCACGGGCCGTGCGATGGCCGTCTTCACGATGGCGATGTTTCTTGGCGTCGCGCTGATGCAGTGGTTCACCGGCGTTGTCGCCTCGGCCGCGAGCAGCTGGGGCATTGATCCGTTTACCGCCGTGTTTGCGAGCATGTCAGCGTTGTTACTCGGCGGTGCGGCTTTTTTTGTGCGGCTGCCAGCGCCGGGCAGCGCAGCGCGCTGAGCGGCGCTCTGCGTTTTTGGATCAGCGAACCAAATCAATCAGCTACCGTCACCACATTGCCCGCAAAACCGATGCGGTCGGCAACGTCGGCAATCAGCTTGATCGGTGGCACGTTGGCTGGCGTGATCGGGTTGACGGCGGCACCGGTCAGCCCGCGCGGCGTGGTGCGAACGACCTGGCTTTC
>JANOOO010000071.1:0-9615 GCA_031421375.1 Polaromonas sp. | reverse complement strand
GGCGTCGCTTGGCCCCATCCCGATCCAGGCCGGTACCGGTTGGTGCGGGTCAGGCGCTGGCTCCCCGCGGATTGCTGCCACGTGGCGGTCACGTGCCCGCGTTCGTCGATGGTCACCCGAGGCGACGACGCCGGACCTTCGGGGACAGCCTCAGCCGGGATCGCCCGACCCCATCCCGTCGCCGCTTCGAAACGGTTCGACCAGACGCTGCGCGTGCCGGCCCCCGGGTCGGCCTGCACCCATACCGCCGTCGCGCTGCCGTAGGCATTCAGCGCCAGTTGCGGGCCATAAGCGTGGCCCGCCTGGCTCGTATCGAGCAGAGCGGCCGGTCCCCAGGCCTGACCCGCCGGACGGCTGTTGCCCCAGATCCGGTATCGCTCGCCATCGAATTGCTCCCAGACCGCCACGGTGTCGCCGCGCGCGTTGCTGGCGATTTCCGGGTAGAACGAAATTTCGTCCATGTCACGTGAAAATTGCAAAGTCGATTCGAGGCTGCGCACTGCGGCAAGCGGTTCGAGTACCCGTACCGGCATCGCCGCGCCAGAGGTTTTCCAGTCCGGAATTCGCACTCCGGAACTGATGAAGGCCAGGCCCAGCGCCAGGCAGACCCACACCAGGAAAGCCCCCCGGCACCAGCCATGCCAGTCGTCGATCAGGCGGTTCAGCGGATGGGACTGCGACGCCGCCTTTTCATGCGGCGTACGGCTGCAAGCCGACCCCGGCAGACGGATCGGAAAGACAAGCATGCCCGACGGTCCCTGGCTGCCCGGCGGGCCGGGTTTGGTTTCGAATGCAAGCCGAATCAAAGCCATGTCCATACCTCACATTGCTGAAATGACGTCCACGCCGGCGAAGCCAACCCGATCGCGCGAACTGTACGGGTCGGTCCGCGCACTTTGTCACTTTTGAAGTTGCCACGCATCCCCTGTTTGAGGGATAGCCGGCCGACCGATATCAAGGCAAGCTCCATCCCTATGAGCGCGGCACGGCGTACGTAATGGATACGAAAACGGGTTTACGCAACGGGCCCTGTATTCGAGTGCATCGCGACGATTGCCACGACTTGAATTTACCGACGCCGCCCGTTTCTGTATGTGCCACATCGCTCACCTTGCTTGCCTGAAACTCTCATGACACCACGACCCTCCCACTCGTTGGCACTAACCGCCCGTGCCGGCCTGATTGAACACTCGACCGAGTCGCATCGGGAGCGCGACAAGGTGGCTTTCTGGGCCGACATGGTGTGCCGGCATTTCGTGCCGGCGGAGTGCCAGTCGGTAGCCTCACCGGAGCACTTTCACGGCGCAATGGCGCTGCGTCAGGTCGGTCGGGTCAACGTGGCGCAAATCGTTGCGGGCGGCCAGCGCGTGGCGCGCACCTCGAGGCTGATGGCGCGGGACAGCGACGCGTATTTTCTGGTGACGATTCAGGACTTCGGCCACAGTGGCATGGCGCAGCAGGGCCGCCAGGCCCGCCTCAAGCCGGGCGACATGGCGGTCTTCTCCAGTGCAGACGCCTTCGAGCTTTCATTCGACGGCGACTTCGCGCAGACCGTGCTGACCTTCCCCGCCGACGAGCTGCGACGCCTGGCACCCGACATCGATGCGATGACCGCAACCACGCTCGATGGCCAAGGTGCAGCGGCGCGGCTGTTCGCTCAGGTGGCCCATCACTACTTTGAAACCGACAGCAGCGCTTTCCCGACCGAGGCAGCCCACCATGCCGCCAGCGGACTGATCGAAATTCTGGCCGGGACGCTGTCCACGCACGCTACGGCAGCGCCAGCCCGAAAGCCGCGACTGGCGCGCTTTCACCTGGCGCGGATCAAGCACTATGCACTCGACAAGCTGCGCAGCCCGGAGCTGTCGGTCGCATCGGTGTCGGCCGCACTGCGCATCTCGCCAGCCCACATCCATCGCCTGTTCGTCGGCGAGGCGCAAAGCTTCAGCACCTGGCTCTGGTCGTGCCGGCTGCTGGCGTGCAGAAAGGAACTGGAAGACCCGACGCAGGCGCATCGAACGGTCTCCGAGGTCGCCTTCGACAACGGCTTCAACAACAGCGCGCATTTCTCGCGCGCGTTTCGGGCGAAGTTCGGCGTGAGTCCGCGCGAATGCCGGGCCTTGTCACGCATGAAGTGATTGCATGGCAGATTGCTCGCCGGGTCAGGAGAGTCTTGCTATTTGGAGCCCGCAATAGCCTCGGCCACATGTTCACGCAGCCAGGTGGCGAAGGCCTCTTGACTCAGATCGCCGGCAGCCAGCGACAGCACCGTCAACACGCAAACCGGGGCGTCTGCGGTGAACCGCCAGCCGTTCAAACGCAAAAACAGTTCAACGTGCGGGATCTTTCCCATCGTCCTGCCGTCGCGCCCGTCGGCTCAGCCGCCGCCGCGTACAGCCCCAAGCGCCGGGTAGCCGCCCGGCTCCGGATTCGGCCCGGCCCGCAACACCGCCATCCGGCCCTGCATCGCGGCGATCTCGACCGTCTGGCTGGCAATGATGTCTTCGGCAAGCTGGCGCACCAGCGGGTCGTGGCCATGGATCAGCACCAGCCGCGCCATGTCGACCGCGCCAGCGTGATGCGGGATCATCATCGCCAGAAAATCGGCATCGGGCTGCCCGGTGTAGCCGGGGCTGTGCATGTCTTCCATCATTTTGGCCATGCCGGCGTTCATGTCGGCCTCGAAGCGGCTTGTAGTTCCATGACTGCCGGTCCCCGGTTCGGCGCTGGCGCCGGTCACGCGGTTTGCCCCTTGGTGCCGGGCCGCACATAGACCAGGTTGATGCTCTTTTTGTTGCGCAGTTCGCCCGACGGCAGCTTCAGCGAACCGAGCGGGATCTGCGTGATCAGTTTCGGTTGCAGCGGCGACGAAACATCGAAAGCCGAACAGACCGTCTGCCCGGCGTGCGGCGTGCCGGGCAGCTCGTCCTGCTCGTGCGCAACGTACAGCAGATTGTGGGCCGGGTTGGTCCACAGGCCATGCGCCTCCCGGCCGCCGGTATAGACCGTGCCGACCACCTTCTGCTGCGCCAGCGGCACCGAGCGGTCGATGATGGCCAGCCGGCTCGATGCCGCGCCGTTCGGTCCACCGTCGTCGACGCGGGCCAGGCTCATGTAGGTGACCTGGCCGCGCGCGTTGTCAACGAACTCCAGATGATTCGGCCTGGCCATTTCGCCGAGCGGCAGCGTGGCCAGCACCGTGCCGGGGTCGGTGACCGACACGATCGACACGGCATCGGCCAGTTTGTGCGACAGCCACATCTGGCTGCCGTCTGGCGACAGTTTCTGGAACGGCGTGAAGGCCGGCTTGTCCTGGGCACTCAGGTCCACCAGGCGCAGGCGCTTGGGCCGCGAATAGCCCCGGCGGTCCGGATTGACCTGGATGATTTCAAGCTGGGCCACCTTCTGGCTGATGACGAAAGCCAGCAGGCCGTCTTTTGAAAACCAGACTTGCGCCGGGCCGTTGAGGGTCGGCAGATAGGCCCGGATCGTCGGTTCGGCTTCCGTGCCCTGCCCACGGCCGGCGCGCTGCGCCCGGCTGTCGCCCTCGCCGCCCAGCTGGTTGATGGCCTGGTCCACATCGACAATCGCGATGCGGTCTTCGCCGCGCAGCGTCACCCACAGTTCCTTGCCGCTTCGCGTGAAGGTCGGCTCGTGCGGCTCGCGGCCCAGCAAAATGCCGCTGGACAGCCGCTCCGGGTTGGTGGTCGGGCCGGCCTGCGGATTGGCGACGTTGCCGACCACGCGTCGATTGACTGCATCGATCAGATAGATGTTGCTGCTGCCCCGGCCCGAGGTGGCGAGCAGCGTGCCGTCCGGGTTGGGCACGGCGCCGTGCGCGTCGATGCAGCCGTGGTAGAGAGGCTTGTGGATCATCGCTGCATGCGTGGGCATGACGCCCCCGGTGACGAAGCGAAACGGCGGCCGCGCGTCTTCGTCGAAACTGGTCAGGTTGATGGTGCTCTCAACAGTGTTGCTGGTCGGGTTGATGACCGCGATGGTGTTGGAATCTTCGTTGGTGATGAACACGCGGTCACCCGCGGCGATGTCTTGCCCGGCCGGGCTGACCATGGCGGGTGCAGGCATCGCAGTGGCGCCTTGCGCCATGGCCCAGGGCGCTACTGCCACGGCAGGCAGGGCAGCGGCCGCTTTCAAAAAATCGCGGCGCGAGTCCGAAGGGGATCGATTCATTGGAGTCTCCTTGGTTGGTGGGAAAGAACCATCGAGGAGCGGCTTCAAGCAAAGCGACCCCTCACACCGATGCTTGATGCGCCCCGGCGCTTCTGCCCTGAGGATTATTCGATAGTAGTTGTGCGGCACCAAGCCGTCGAGGCGCTGCACCGGCAAGCCTGGCCTGGCGCTGCCGATCGAGTCAAACAGATCGGGAGATGCTCACCGGGCTTGCATCGGGCGCCAAGGCCCACGGCCCGCGCCGCAGTCTCAACCGCGCTCTGCCGCCAGCCGCCCCACCTCCGGCCGCGACAGTGCCGCGACCACGTCCGACTGCGTCACGATGCCGACCAGGTGCCCGCCACCATCGACGATGGGAATGTGGTGGTGGCCGGTGCCGGCGAACAGCGGAATCAACTCGGCCAGATGGCGGTTGATGCTGGCGACGCGAACGCGGCGCGTCATGATCTGACCAACCACGCTGTACGCCGCCGCGCTGGCTTGATCGGGCCAGTCACTTGGCTTGCGCAGCCGCAGATCGAACACGTCGCTGCCTGCCACTTCGGCGGCGCGAATGAAGTCAGACGGCGTGACGATGCCGACGATTCTCCCGTTGGCATCGATCACCGGCAGCGCCTTGATGTGATGCGCGCGAAACAGCGGCCAAGCCTGTTGCAGCGGCATGCGCGGGCTTACCGAAACCGGCTCGGGCGACATGATGTCGCCGCAGCGCAGGTTGGCCAACTTGCGTTGATAGCCGCGCAGCTGCGTGTCCTCGAGTAGCGCCTTAAGCTCGTCACGGCTGATAGCCAATACCTGGTTGTATCGCGCCAGCACGGCATCAATGTCTGCATCGACGGTGCTGGCGTCGTCGTCGCGTGCGACTGACGCAGCGCGTGGCGGGTGCCGGTGCGGGTAGCTGCGCCCGGTAGCGTGGTTGTAGGCCATGCCTGCGGCCACCAGCAAGACTGAATTGAGCAGCACCGGAACCAGCGCAAACTGCGGATCGCTCACACCCGTCAGCACCACCAGCAGAGCCGACGCACCGCCGGGCGGGTGCAGGCAACGCAGCGCAAACATCAGCCCGATTGCTGCGCCTACCGCCAGTGCAGCGGCCATTTCGGTGCCACCCAGCCAGCGCACGCAGGCAATGCCGACCAGCGCTGAAAGCGTGTTGCCGCCCACAACGGACCAGGGCTGCGCCAGGGGGCTTGCCGGGACGGCGAACACCAGCACCGCACTCGCACCCATAGGCGCAACCAGCCAGGGCCAGGCGACTGAATAGTCAGCGCCTGCCGCGCTGCAGACCAGTGCAGTCACCAATACGCCGAGTGCCGCCCCCACCACGACGCGAAGCCGCTCGCGCCAGTCGGCAATGACCGGCTCTGGCTTGAAGGCACGCAGCCGGTCAGCCAGGCCGGACGGCTTTTTTTGTCGATCAGTTGGTGATCAGGATATTGACGCTTGCCACCTGCACGAAGTCGAAAGTCGAAGTGGCAACGAGCGTGATTGAAATGGGTGGGTTAAATCGGAAACCGGCATCGGCATAGACTTCGACTGCATAGGAGTCGAGCGCAAACGTCCCGATAAACGCATTGGCGTAGAACACCTCGATCCCGGTGCCGTATGCCTGTCCGCCGACCAGCATCGTCCAGTACACCGGCTCAACCGCGTCAAGAATCACCGAATCACCCACACGCATCACCACATCAATTGCGCCGCCAGGCGCAACGAAAAATTGGCCCGTCGGCTGGCCGCCCACAGTCACGCCGATGTTGACGTTGGCCGTCCCGCTGGTGCCACCACCGCGCCCGTCGTCACCGCCGCCGCAAGCGCCGAGCACCAAGGCTGCGGCGAGAACCGCGATCAACGCGATGCCGCGACGCCAGCCCCTGCGCGCAGACGACGGTTCCGGCGCTTGAACTGCTCCACCTTGAATCACTCCAATTTGAGTGCTTGAAAACATAACTGCCTTTCGTGCCGGATCGTCGGCGGGCGATGAACGCGGGCTGCGTGCAATGACGATCAAATTATCAGTCTGCAAGCGAAAGCGCGCGGCGTAACAAGGCACAGGCCGTGTAACGACACCGTGCGCTCCAAGAACCCTCCAGCTTGTTCAGATTAACCAACTATTTAAGACAAAACAAGCTTCGTCCCAGTACACACGGTCGCAAGTAGCTATTCTATTTATAGCAAAAGACTGACTTGCCAGTGTCTTCCTGCGGCTTGCGCGCACGAATCGCCGTGGTTTGGCAGGGGTCGGTCAATGCCCCGTATTGTTGTAAGCGGCTGCAACTGGGCGCGGCGTGTGGCGTGGTGATATCGGTTGTCGTCAATGTTGATGCAAAGTTCATGCAGGCGCGCCCGCTGCTTCATGCGCAGGTTCGTCTCACTTCGTAATGGGCAGAGCGCCTACACCCACCACTTATCCGTGCTTTACCTTGCAGGTTCGCGTATTTTTTCGTTAATCAGCCATTGCAAGGAACCGCACCATGTCAAACATCACCACGCTAAAAGAACTCTACGTCGATGAGCTGAAAGATCTTTGAACAGTCGCGGCGTTCGCGAAAGCGCTGAAGCAAAAAGAAGACCAGAAGACGCTGACCAGCGCCGTCAAGGACATGACCAAGAGCGACGAGCTCATGACGGAACTCGCCGAGTCTGCTGTCAACGCCGAGGCAGCCAGCTGATGATCGTTAGAACGTTCGCTACAGAAAGCGTTCCAGCAGCTTGCGCGAACCCCGGTCCAGCTCGCCCATATCAAGCACGCTGTATTGCACGCCCTGCCCGCCTGCAATCAGCAGCGCGCCGGCACCAAGTCGGCGTATGTCTTCTTCACCTTTGAGCACGAACGAGGTCGGGCCATGATTGGTTTCAACCGTCCAGACGCTGGGTGTGGCGAAGGTCGAGACGCTGACGAGACGCGTGATCTCGGGGTTGAAATCGCGCAGAGCGAGCTCCTCATGCAGCAAATCCTGTAACGCGTGGGGCAGCGCAGACAGTTGCGCCACCCACGCGAGTTCATGGCCTTCCGTGCTGACCAGCGACAGCCCTTCGACGGGCGCCGCCAGTGGAAAGGCGCGCACTGGCGTCACGCCATCGTGGGCTTGCCCGCTAGCTGCCGTAAACAGCAGCCTGCCTGAGGCTTGACGCACCAGTTTGAAGTCTGGCACGACCAGTGCGACGGCGGGCAGGGCCACTGCAGCGTCAATCGTTAGATTGCGTGGGTTCAAGGATTGCCTCCGTGCTGCGCCGCATGCCGGGCAGCGTGGGCGAGTTGCGCCAGTTGCAGGCTGGCCTGGGACGCACTGCCTTCGCTGCCCGAGTCGCCTTCATCATCAACCTGCCGCAATTGCGCCTCATAGAGCCGCCAGTACGCGCCCTGCTTGGCGATCAGCTCGTCGTGCGGGCCGACCTCGACGACGCGGCCCCGGTCCATCACCACCAACCGGTCGGCCTTGCGCAGCGTTGAAAGCCGGTGCGCAATCGCAATCGTTGTGCGGCCCTGCACCAGGTTGTCGAGCGCCTTTTGGATTTCTTTTTCGGTCTCGGTATCGACCGACGAGGTGGCTTCGTCCAGAATCAAAATGCGCGGGTCAATCAGCAGCGCGCGCGCAATCGAGATGCGCTGACGCTCGCCACCAGACAGGCCCTGACCACGTTCGCCAACCAGTGAGTCGTAGGCTTGCGGCAGTCGCAAGATGAACTCATGCGCATGCGCAGCGCGGGCTGCGGCCACAATCTCGGCGCGTGTCGCGTCTGGTTTGCCGTAGGCGATGTTGTCGGCAATCGTGCCGAAGAACAAAAACGGCTCCTGCAGCACGAGGCCGATGTTGCGCCGGTAATCGGCGACGCCAAAGCGCCGGATGTCGGTGCCATCTACTTGAATAACGCCGTCGCTCACGTCATAAAAACGGCACAGCAAATTGACCAGCGTGCTTTTTCCCGAGCCGCTGTGGCCGACCAGGCCGATCATCTCGCCAGGCCGAATTTCCAGATTCAGGTCACGTATCACCGCGCGGTTGCCGTAACGAAATCCCAGGCCCTTCATCTCGATGCGGCCCTGCAGCGCGCCGATTTTTACCGGGTTGGCCGTCTCAGGCACGTTGGACACGTGGTCAAGGATGTCGAAAATTCGCTTGGCACCGGCCGCCGCTTTTTGCGTGACCGAGACGATGCGGCTCATTGAATCGAGCCGCGTGTAGAAGCGGCCGATGTAGGCGATGAAGGCGGTCAGCACGCCGACCGTGATCTGCTGCTTTGACACCAGCCAGATGCCGAATGCCCAGACCACCAGCAAGCCGATCTCGGTCAGCAGCGAGACCGTCGGCGTGAACAGCGACCAGGTTTTGTTCAGCTTGTCGTTGACAGCCAGGTTGTGGCGATTGACCTCACGGAAGCGCTCGGCTTCGCGCTTTTCCTGCGCGAAAGCCTTGACGACGCGAATGCCGGGAATGGTGTCGGCCAGCACGTTGGTGACCTCCGACCAGACGCGGTCGATCTTCTCGAAACCGGTGCGAAGCTTGTCGCGCACGATGTGAATCATCCTGGCGATGAAGGGCAGCGGCAGCAGCGTCACCACGGCCAGCCACGGGTTGATGGAGATCAAAATCGCCGCCGTCATCACGATCATCAGCACGTCGGTTGCAAAGTCGAGCGCGTGCAGCGACAAAAACACGCAGATGCGGTCGGTCTCGGAGCCGATGCGCGTCATCAAATCGCCGGTGCGCTTGCCGCCGAAATAGTCGAGCGAGAGTTCGAGCAGATGATCAAAGGTGGCGGTACGCAGGTCGGCCCCAATGCGCTCAGACACCAGCGCCAGCAGATAGGTGCGGGCCCAGTTCAGCGCCCAGCCGAGCAGCGCGGCGGCCAGCAAGCCGCCCAGAATCCACACGACTTTCATCGTCTCGATCTGCTGGCCGTTTTGAAACGGAATCAGGATGTCGTCAATCAGCGGAATCGTCAGGTAGGGCGGCACCAGCGTGGCGGCGGTAGAGGCCAGCGTCAGCAAAAACCCGGTCAGCAACTGGCCGCGATAGGGCTTGGCAAAACGCCACAGCCGCAGCAGTACCCAGGTCGAAGGCGGCGCGTGTACGGCGCGCGCGCAGGCCGGGCATTCGCCTGTGTCCGGTGGCAGCGGCAGGTCGCATTCGGGGCAGAGCAGCGTCTCGTCGTCTGCCGGGCCGACAACAGGCGGGCGCTGCTGCAGCGCAAAAATCCGCAACATGCGCAGGGCCTGCGGGTTGGCCGTCAGCGTGAAGCGCCAATTCGCCAGACGGGACTGCGCATTGTGCAGCTCCAGCGTGCCAACGCCGGCGTGGTCAAAGTGGCGCAGGGTGAGATCGGGATCGGGCAACCCGTCGGGGCGGGTCAACGCAAATTCGCTCCAGTCAGCCAAATGGTTACAAAACAGCAGCCGACCCGGGGTGAGCGCGAGCAGGCCGG
>JANOOO010000070.1:0-6265 GCA_031421375.1 Polaromonas sp. | reverse complement strand
GGCCAGCGCGGCGAGGTCGCTGACTAGCGGGTGCGGCCCGAGATAGCGCGGCAGATATTGATCGGCAGAAAGGGATACGCCCAGCGCGCCGAAACGATCATCACCGGCAAACAGCAGCATCTCCAGGATGGACAGCCGTGCCGGCCGATCAACGTGCCGGATGATGCGTTCACCCCAGCGGTCTGGCCGGGCATCGTCGATGGCACCGGGTGCGCTGCTCCGCACACCGGCGCTGAACAGCTGCCCTTCGATGATCGGCAGGTCTTCACTCAGCGGGAAATTCCACCAGCCGGGCGAATAGACGAAGGTGGCGCAATCGCTGACCAGCTGCGACAGCCCGAGTTCGCCGACAAGCACGGGGCGGGACGGGTTCACGAGAGCCCAGAGATACAGCTTGTCCTGCGGCACGTAGGTACGCGCGTGTACGCCGGGCGCATTCATTTGGCTGGCCGCTTGGGCGACAACAGGGCCGCCAGGCCCGCAGCAGTGGCCGCGTTGTCCGTTCGGCTTGCGTTGCCTCGGGCTAGCCCCGGCAGTTTTGCGATTGCCCCGGCATCGGGTACTTGCGCAGCCGCAGGCATTTTGTTGGAGCCTCGACGCGAACGGGCTTTGCTTATTTCACGTTCAAGCGAGGCGTGATCGTTCAGCGGCGAAATGAGTTCGGCCAACCCAGCGCTTGGGTTGATCAACCACATGCACATAACGTAGGAAACCATCGCGACCGATGGATCGCCGCGCTCGATTCGCGCCATGGTGGGCTGGGACACACCCAGCTTTCTGGCCCACTGTGCCTGTGTTTCATCGCGCCGCTTGCGGGCAATGAGGATGTTCTGCGCTAGCAACTCGATCTGCGTGATGACGGCTTGCGGGTAGTCGCCGCGCGGTGTGTTTTTCTTTGGCATTCATAGATATTACCAAAAAGCGCTTAGAAAAACGATTAATGAATAAAATCGGCTATGCATGATGCACAGCCATGCTGATAGCAAAGTATTGTTTTGTGATACCCGAAGTCCTAAAAACAACCACCAGTACGACATTTGCATTCGATCTGGCCTCGTCGCCTCACAGTCAGGACTCCTCAACAAGCGAAAGGCTCCCATGCAGACAGCAATCCACCGTAACTCCAAACCCCGGCAATTGCAGTGCGGCCTATCCCGATCCGGGTGCCAAAGTTCTGTCAGAGTTGTACAGAGCGCCCCTCGGCATAATTCCCCGCGCAACACCACGGCTACCGCCGCCGAATAAAACCATCTCCAGGAGTCATCATGAAAAACATTTTTGCTACATATTTAATAGCTGCTTGCGCCCTATTCACAGGGGCCAGCATGTCATTTGATGCCAAAGCGCAGTCTGAAGCGTCGGCCATTAGCGCGGTGTCTGCGCTGCCGCTCGCCTCTGTTGTGCTTGGTGCCAGCGCGGTCGCTGGTGCCGTGGTCGCGCTGCCGGTGGTGCTGTCCACCACGGGCGCGGTGCTGGTCGTCAGGGCGGTTGAAAGCACGGCGCGCGGCACCGTCTATGTGCTGGAGCGCGCCTCTGACGGCGCGCGTTCCAGTGTCGAAGTGCTGGGCAAAGGCGTTGCCGCAGCTTCGATGGTGGCTGGCGCGTCGGTGGTGGTGACGGTGGTCAGCGCGGGTGTGGTGCTGTCGGCTGCAGGGGAAGCGCTCGCCTTCATTCCCAGCGCGCTCGGCCGTGCGCTGATGCACAACGAGCGGCTGACGCCTTGAGCCGACTGCACTGAATTCACCGACTGAAACCGACTGAACCGACGACGCCATCATGAAACTCTCTCCTCCTTTTTTCACATCGATGTGGCTTGCCGCATGTTTGCTTCTTGCAACGCCTGCTCACGCGGGCCGCTCGTGTGAGTCGAAAAACCCATCCGCGATAAGCGTTGAACGTGGGCTTGCGCTGGCCGCGCTAACGCTGGACGCGCTCAACGCCAGTGGCGAAAAGGTGGTGGTGCTGGCGCGCGCTGGCCAGGACCTGAGCAAGTACGGTGTGCGTTATTCGCACTTGGGCCTGGCCTGGCGGCAGCCTGACGGGCAGGGCGCAAGCACCTGGCGGGTGCTGCACAAACTCAACGAATGCGGCACCAGTGACTCGGCCGTCTTCCGGCAAGGGCTGGGCGAGTTTTTTCTCGATGACCCGTGGCGATTTGAGACTGCCTGGCTCGCGCCCACGCCAGAGGTGCAGGCGCGCTTGCTGGCCTTGCTGCAAGAGCCGGTGCGATCCATCAGCCTGCACCACAAGCCCTACAGCGTCGTCAGCTACGTGTGGGGCCGCAAGTACCAGCAGTCCAACCAGTGGGCGATTGAAACACTGGCACTGGCGATGGAGCCGCTGATCAAAAGCCGCGAGCAGGCGCAGGCGTGGTTGCAGTTCAAGGGCTACGAGCCGACTGCCCTCAAGCTCGGGCCGCTCACGCGTCTGGGTGGTCGCATCACCGCTGCCAATGTGGCCTTCGACGACCACCCGAACGACAAGCGGTTTTCAGACCGGATTGAAACCGTCACCGTCGATTCGGTGTTTCAGTGGATGCAGCGCGCCGGCCTTGGCGGCGCGACTGTCACCCTGCGTCAACCTTAAAGAAAGCCCGTATGAGCAAAACCTTGCGACTCACAGAAAAATGGATGCAGCGCGGCCTGTGGCTGGTGGCGCTGGTGTTTTCTGGATTTTTGATCGGGCTGGGCGGCACCGTGGTGGGAGACCTGCCCAGGGTGGAAAAGCAGCTTTCACTCGACGACTTCATGGATGCCGCCGCCAGCGGCGCGGTGCGCAGCGCGATCAAAAACGCCGAGCTGGCCGGGCGCAATGCCGGCACGGCACTGGAGCAGGCGCAGCTCAAACGCCGCGCCGCCCAAGCCGACTCCGAAGCCGCCCGCGAGACCTTCAACAACTGGCTGGCCACACGCGGTGCCACGCAACTGACCGGGCAGGACCCGGAACTGGTGGCGCGCACCCGGGCGCTCGATGGGCTGAAAGACAAGGAGCGCGCCGCTGGCGTGGCCGTGGAAGCCCAGCAACAAGCCGCGCTGGATGCGGCGCAAAGCCTGACGCGTGAACGCCGCAAACTGGGCGAAATGGAGCAGGCGGCGCAGCAGCAGCTCAACGCCGAATACCGCCGCGTTGAGCTGCGGGTGTTTTTGTACCGCCTGGCGCTGACGCTGCCTCTGCTGGTCGCAGCTGGCTGGCTATTTGTGAAAAAGCGCAAAAGCACCTACTGGCCCTTTGTCTGGGGCTTCATCCTGTTTGCCGTGTTCGCATTCTTCGTTGAGCTGGTGCCCTATCTGCCCAGCTACGGCGGCTATGTGCGCTACATCGTCGGCATTGTGGTGACGGCGCTGGTGGGGCGGCAGGCGATTATTTCGCTGAACCGCTATCTGGAAAAGCAGAAGCTGGCCGAGCAACTGCCCGATGTCCAGCGCCGCGAAGAGCTGAGCTACGACACCGCACTGACGCGGCTGTCAAAAAGCGTGTGCCCCGGCTGCGAGCGGCCGGTGGACCTGAAGAACACCGGGATCGATTTTTGCCCGCACTGCGGCATTGGACTGTTTGACCACTGCCTCAAGTGCAGCGCCCGCAAGAGCGCGTTTGCCAAGTTCTGCCACGCCTGCGGAATTTCCGGCAAGGCAGTCAGCGCGACGGCTTGAAGAAGGCTCAGGCTATCGGGCGGCCGTAGAAAGGATAGGCCGGGTCGTTGTAGCCAGGGCTGGAGGCATGGCCCGGCACCACCAGCGCATTGATGAACGCTTCGTCGCCCTGGTCCAGTACCAGCTCTGTCGCCGCATAGACATCTTCCAGGTGCTCCAGCGTGCGCGGCCCGACGATGACTGAGCTGACCAGCGGATTGGCCAGCACCCACGCCGCAGCAAAGTGGCCCGGTGCCCAGCCTTTGGCTTCACAGCGGGCCTTGATTTTTTGCGCGATGACGAGCGATTCTTCGCGGAACTCGGTCTCCATGATTCGCTTGTCGCCGCTGCCAGCGCGCGTGCCCTCAAGAGGCGGCTGGCCTGGCGGGTACTTGCCGGTCAGCACGCCGCGCGCCAGCGGGCTGTAGGGCACCACACCCAGGCCGTAGTGGCCGCAGGCCGGCAAAATTTCAACCTCGGGGCTGCGGTTCAGCAGGTTGTAGCAGGGCTGGCAGACCACCGGTTGCGGCACGTTCAGCTGCCGGCACAGGTGTACGACTTCGGCTATGCGCCAGCCGCGAAAGTTTGACAGGCCGAAGCTGCGAATTTTGCCGGCGCGAATCAAATCGCCGAGTGCGCGCACCGCTTCCTCAAGGTTCTCGCCGTCAAAGTCGCGGTGCAGGTAAAGAATGTCGAGGTAGTCGGTTTTCAAGCGCGCCAGGATGGCGTCAGTCTGCAGCAACATCCATTTGCGTGAGTAGTGACTCTGGTTCACTCCCGGGCTGCGCGTGTTGCCGAGCTTGCTCGCCAGCACCCACTGGTCACGTTGCCCGGCTAGCAGTTGGCCGACGGCGATTTCCGACCGGCCTTCGTTGTACACGTCGGCGGTGTCGATGAAGTTGATGCCGTGGTCTTTGGCCGACGCGACGATGCGCGCGGCTTCGGCGTCTGGCGTTTGCTTGCCGAACATCATCGTCCCCAGGCAAAGGGTTGAAACCTGCAGGTTGCTGGTGCCGAGGCGGCGGTATTTCATGGTGCGTCCTTTTGCGGTGTTAACTGGATTCTTTCATGGCGAGCTGTTGGCACAGCGTCTCAAGCGAGATGGCCCAGATGTCGTGGCCGAGCGGAAACGATTCCTGACCGGGATAAACCAGCAGCTTGCGCGCGGGTTTGAGGTCGTCGCAGGCGGCATGAAAGCCGCGCTCGACTTTGGGCGTCAGGCTGCGCTTGATCTCAATGGCCCACAGCTCGCCGCCGGGCCAGGCCAGCAGCAGGTCGATCTCGGCGCCGCCACTGCTGCGATAAAAATAACTCTGTGCGCTGGCTGGCAGGCAGGTCAGCAGATTCTCAATGCAAAACCCTTCCCAACTGGCCCCGACAACCGGGTGCGAAAGCAGTGCTTCTTTGGTTTCGATGTCGAGCAGCGCATGCACCAGCCCGGTGTCGCGCACATAGACTTTGGGCGACTTGACCAGGCGCTTGCCCAGGTTGGCGTGCCAGGGTGTCAGGCGGCGCACCAGCAGCAGGTCGCACAAAAGATCGATGTAGCTCTGCGCGGTTTTTGCATCGACGCCGAGGTTGCGCGCCAGTTGCGCGACGTTCAGCAAGCCACTTTGATGATGCGCGAGCATGGTCCAGAAACGGCGCAGCGTTTGGGCCGCGATGCGCGGACCGAACTGCGGGACGTCGCGCTCAAGATAAGTGCGGATGAAGTTTTGCCGCCAGCGCAGGCTAAGCGCGGCACTGCCGGCGATCAGGCTCTCGGGAAAGCCGCCGCGCAGCCACAGCGTGTCGGCCTGGTCGGCACCGGTTTCAAGAATGCTCAAGGGTGCCAGTTCGAGGTAGGCGATTTGCCCCGCCAGCGTTTCGCCTGATTGCTGAAGCAAGTCAAGCGAGGCCGAGCCCAGCAGCAGGTATTGACCGGCCCGCTTGCCGCCGCGGCGCGCCTGGTCGATCAAGCCGCGCAGCACCGGGAACAGGCCCGGCAGGCGATGAACTTCATCGAAGATGACGAGTTTGTCGAGGTGGTCAAGCAGATACAACTCGGCCTGCTCGAGCTTGGTTCGGTCGCGTTCGGATTGCAGGTCGAGATAGATGCTGGGCAGCGTTTGCGCAAGTTCGAGCGCCAGCGTGGTTTTGCCTACCTGGCGCGGCCCGAGCAGCGCGACAGCAGGTGAATGCTGGAGTTCTTCGATCAGGGAGAACTGAAGAGCTCTAAAAATCATCATTGCAATTATGGAGTTTCATTCCATGATTTGCAATGATAAAAAAAGTGTTCACACGCCTCTGGATCGGTCTTTTCGGAACTGCGCCATGAAGCTGGCGAACGCGCCGGCATCGAGCGCATCGCGCACTTCCTGCATCAAGTGCAGGTAGTAGTGCAGGTTGTGGATGCTCGCCAGCATCGGCCCGAGCATCTCGCCGCAGCGGTCGAGGTGGTGCAGATAAGCGCGGCTGAATCCGCCGGAGCTGCTGCCGTTTGGCAAAGCGCGTCCGGCGCAGGTGTAGCAACTGCAGCTGCTGTCCACCGGCGCATCTTCGGTTTTGTAGCGCGCATTGCGAATTTTCAAATCGCCGAAGCGCGTGAACATGTGGCCGTTGCGCGCATTGCGCGTCGGCATCACGCAGTCGAACAT
>JANOOO010000069.1:0-1904 GCA_031421375.1 Polaromonas sp. | reverse complement strand
TTGATTGGGGTCGGGGAAGAACAGGATGTTGCCCAGCGACAAGATAGGCTGGGCTCGGTGGTCGTAGTTGAAATTGAACACGGTGGTGTCGGGCAGTTGCCAGGTCGCCTGCAGCGCGGTGATATTCAGCTTCTTGAGCACCGTGTCGTAGTCGATCTGGCTGAAGGCCGAAACGCCGCCGCTGAAATAGCGCAGCTCGGCTCCCACCGCGCGCCGGTCTATCTCACGGTCTATGGTTTGCTGATTGAAGTAAAGGCTCCCGCTGATCTCTTTGGTCAACGCTTCGGCGTCGATCCAGGCACCATAAAGCTGGCGCCGGGTGTCAAGCAGCTTGTCCACCGGCGCGCCTGCCACGGCATTGATTTTCCATTTCGGTGCAAACGCATAACCGGCCTGCAAGCCGTCAAACCGATACAACACACCGCCACCTGAAGGCGACTGGCGACCGGCCTTGATGCTCGTTCCATTGGCCAGCGAACGGTGATCGACATACAGCGCCGAGAGGCGATTCCTGTTGCGCTCGCTGTTGTTCAGGTCGGCCGAGTAGGCTTCACGCAGCACAAAACGGGTGTCGCTCTCGGCGTTGCGACGCCGCCAGTTCAGGTCCAGCGTGGCCTGCGCCTGGCTCTGCTTGGTGTCGGAGAGGGTGCTGGCACCGAGCGGTTCAGCCAGCCCGCTTAACGGCGAGTCAATGAACTCCTGCGAACGCGTTTTGGCTTTGCCGCCGTAATAGAAAGTCGAGATCGAGCCGCTCCACGGCGAGACTGCTTGCGCGGCGGTTTTGCTTTCTGGCGCGGCCACAGCCTCGGGCAAACCGGCTAGCAGCCCACGCACGCGGTCATTGCCCTCCCCTGACGGGTACAAACTTAAAAACAGCTCGAACTCACTGCGCGCCCCTGCGGTGTCACCGAGCTTCAAGCGGACCAGCCCGACCAGTTCCTGGGCTTTGCGTGAGGCCGTATTGGCCGGCAGGTTGAGCACCTGGTTGAGCGGCTCCAGCGCGGCCACCGCCTCGCCCCGGTCATACGCGGCCTGGGCGCTTGCGAGCAGTGATTCGGCTTGGGCGGTCAGTTGCGCTGCATCCAGCGCAGCGGGATCGCCCGCTAACGGCGGCGGCGCGGAGGGCGCAGCCGCCGTTGCGGCCGTGCTGGGTTTGCCGCTTGAGGCGCGAAACTGGCCCGCCATGCCCTCCAGCACGATTTCGATGCTCCTGTTGCCGCGCCCCTGCCGGACCGAATACTTCGTCGGTCCGCTAAAGACGATGACCAGTTTGCGTCTTGACTCGTTGCCATCGACGCTTTCGTCACTGACGGAGATTTGCGGCAAGCCATTGCCCTCAATGGTTTTTCGCTGCCCGGCAACCAGCGGCACCATATCGCGCGCTGGCAGAACGTCATAAAACGCCTGACCCAAGTCCCCCGCCCGCGACGTAATGGTGCGCCGGTATTGCACCGGCGTGACGAAGCGCACGCTGGCAATGACCCGCGTCCCCTCGGTGCGCAGCTCAATGTCTTCGATCAGCTGGGCCTGCGCGATGGCGCTCCAGCCGAGCAGCACGGCGCCCAATGCCAGCGTCCGGCGACGCAGGTTCACCAGCCGCTCGCACTGAAGTGCATTGCTGATGCGGTTAACGATCAATTGGCTTGCCTGACTGGCAGGGCGCGCCGCGCAAACGGATTCAATATTTATCACTCTTCCTCTTCCTTTAATCCCAGCGCGTGTAGGCCGTGCCGCGATTGCCGAGTGGTCGGTGGCAACCCGACTCCGAGCAATCCATCGCAGGCGGCGTTTTGGTCTGGTGCGTCAGCGCCTTCCTTTCCATGTTGCCGAGGAAGTTGGTCCCCGACGCATGACAGGCCTTGCACGACCCGGCCGCACCGCCCAGGCTGCCGTTGTGGTTCATA